>JAIOSR010000465.1 GCA_021107495.1 Desulfobacterales bacterium
CTTCTCGATATCGTCCCCCCGAAACTTACGGATGACGACAAGAAAAAGGGGCTGACCGAGGAGAGCAATGCATTCAGGAATAAGCTCTCACAGAACGGGTTAAACATAGCGCTAAAGTCAAAACCGGCATCCTTCTATGTTCCAGAAAACGCCGGGCTCATTACCATCGGCAACTTAGAAGACAATTTAGACAGGTTAGGCGAAGTTGACCTGATCATCGAAGTGGTAGTGGAACTTTTAAAGATCAAGAAAATCGTTTATGAAAAGATTGAAACTGTTCTAAAGACCGGAACCATTGTTACATCAAATACCTCGGGCATACCTGCCAGAGACCTGTGTGAAGGCCGGTCGGAAGATTTCAGAAAACACTTTGCCATTACCCATTTTTTCAATCCCCCAAGATATATGAAGCTCTTAGAGATCGTTCCGGGACCGGACACCCTCCCGGAAGTGGTCGAAATCTTAGCCGAAACATGTGAAAAGATAGTAGGAAAAGGGGTTGTTTACGCAAAGGATACCCCGAACTTTGTGGCCAACCGGATCGGGACATACAGCATGCTGCACGGCATACAGACCATGCTGGATCTGGGATTGACCGTGGAGGCAGTGGATAAACTGACAGGGCCGGTCATTGGTCACCCCAAGAGCGCCTCCTTCAGGACAGCGGACTTAGTAGGGCTGGATACCCTGATTCATGTGGCCGATAACGTGTATGACGGCTCACCTGAAGATGAAAAAAGAGACATGTTCAAGGCCCCTGATTTCATCAAACAGATGATCGAAAAAAACCTCTTGGGCGAAAAGACCAAACAGGGCTTTTACAAAAAGAGTAAGGACGATAAAGGTAAAAAGGTGATTCTTTCTCTGGATTACAAAACCCTCGAACATACCCCGCAGGAAAAGGTAAAATTTGCCTCATTGGAGGCGGCCAAGAATGCGCCGGGTGGTGGTGGAAGAATCAAGACACTTTATTATGCCGATGACTTGGCAGGACAATTTACCTTCCGAACCCTGACCGAGACACTGATCTACTCGGCTAATCGGATCCCGGAAATCGCCGATGATATCGTGAATGTGGATAATGCCATGAAATGGGGTTTTGCCTGGAAAATGGGCCCCTTCGAGGTATGGGATGCCATTGGGCTGAGTAAATCCGTGGCCAAGATGAAAGACGCGGGTTACGGGATCCCTGCATCCGTCTCTGAGATGTTGGACAATGGAAAGGGGTCCTTTTACAAGAAAGAGGCCGGCGTTTCATATTACTATGATTTCGAGTCAAAGGACTACAAGGAGATACCTGTCAAACCGGGGATCATTTTGTTGCCATCCCTTAAGGAAAGAGAAAAGAAGGTTGCAGGAAATACAGGGGCTACCCTCATAGATATTGGCGATGGAGTTGCCTGCCTGGAATTTCATGCAAAGATGAATTCCATTGGTGAGGACATCATCCGCATGACCGCGCAAGCGGCCGATATCGTGACCAAGGATTTCGAAGGGCTGGTGATTGCCAATCATGCGGGCAATTTCTCAGTTGGAGCGAATCTTGCCATGGTTCTGTTTACCGCCCAGGAAGAGGAGTGGGATGACCTGGACTGGTCGGTGAAAGCCTTACAGGACTCTCTGATGAAACTGAAATATTTGGACAAGCCTGTGGTGGCTGCCCCTGCGGGCATGGCCTTAGGCGGCGGATGTGAATTCTGCCTGGCCTCTGATCGCGTGCGTTATGCTGCCGAGACGTACATGGGTCTTGTTGAAGTAGGTGTTGGGGTGATTCCGGCAGGCGGAGGAACAAAGGAACTTTTGTTACGCAATACGGATCACCTTTTTGAGGTTCAAAAGGGAGGTCTTTACCCGAAGCAGATCGAGTTCATGCCTTTTGTGGCAAGGGCCTTTGAGACCATTGCCATGGCAAAGGTTGCGACTTCCGGACCGGAGGCGGTCA
This sequence comes from Desulfobacterales bacterium, assembly GCA_021107495.1. Taxonomy (GTDB): domain Bacteria; phylum Desulfobacterota; class DSM-4660; order Desulfatiglandales; family Desulfatiglandaceae; genus JAIOSR01. Next base: position 1,943 of record JAIOSR010000465.1, read on the forward strand.
AGTTGGGTTATTTGAAAGACACGGACAAAATGACGGTCAATCGAGACTACCTGATACAGGACGCCAAAAATACTGTTCTGGCCATGAATATGGAGGGCTACACACCTAAAAGACCCAGGGATGATATTCGCGTGGCCGGTGAGAATACCTTTGCCATGATCAAACTCGCCCTGTGGACCATGCATGAACAGAAATTTATTACCGATCACGATGTAACCGTATCCACTAAAGTGGGGTATGTCCTTTGTGGCGGAAATGTCCTTGAAAACACCAAAGTGAGCGAGCAATATTTATTGGATCTTGAACGGGAGGCATTTTTGAGCCTGTGCGGCGATCCCAATACCCAAGCCAGGATGCAACAGATGTTGACAACTGGAAAAGCATTGAGAAACTAATAAGAGGGAGGAAGATATTATGAAAGAAGCCGTAATTGTTGCTGCCTGTAGAACGGCGGCGGGAAAGGCCCCTCGCGGAATATTGAAGGATACACGGCCCGAGCATATGGGCTGCGCGGTGCTAAGTGATCTCACAAAAAGGGCAGGGGACCTGGATCCCATGCTCATTGACGACGTCATAATTGGATGTACTTTCCCGGAGGGGGTACAGGGTCTAAACCTTGGTCGGGTACTGGTCATGTCCATGGGGTGGCCGGACCGGATACCCGGAATGACCGTTAACCGGTTCTGCTCCTCGGGTCTTCAGGCCATTGCCATTGGGGCCGAAAAAATCATGTGCGGTTTCGCCGATGTGGTTATCGCAGGCGGCGTGGAGAGCATGAGCCAGATCCCCATGGGCGGGAGCATGATGTACCCCAATCCAGCCTTAGTTGACACGAGGCCGGGCGCATTTACAGGGATGGGTTTGACCGCTGAGAACGTTGCCGAGAGGTTCAATATCGGCAGGGACGAACAGGACGAATTCGGGGCCAGAAGCCAGCAGAAAGCCGAGGCCGCCATCAAGGCCGGCCGCTTTAAGAGCCAGATCGTTCCTTTGACGATCAAGAGACAGAAGCAATTGCCGAACGGCCATTTCGAATTTGAAGAATTTGTTTTTGATACGGACGAGGGCATGCGCCCCGGAACGACAAAGGAAAACATTTCCAAGATCAGACCGGCATTTAAGCCTAATGGAACCGTGACTGCCGGCAATTCCTCACAGACAAGCGATGCCGCGGCAGGGGTTTTACTCATGTCCAAGGAAAAGGCAAAGGAGTTAGGTCTCAAACCCATGGCCACGTTCCGGTACCATGCTGTTGAGGGGTGTGAGCCGGAATACATGGGTGTGGGGCCACGGGTGGCCATTCCCAAGGCAATGAAGATCTCAGGCATGAGCCTTGACCAGATGGAGTTGATCGAATTGAACGAGGCATTTGCGGCCCAGGCCATCTACTGCATTAATGAGCTGGGTATAAACGAAGAAATAACAAATGTGAACGGCGGCGCCGTTGCCTTGGGACACCCTTTAGGCTGTACGGGCGCCAAGCTGACCACACAGTTGATCTATGAGATGCAGGAAAGAAAGCTCAGGTGGGGACTGGTTTCCATGTGTATAGGTTTCGGCATGGGTGCTGCAGGGATCTTTGAGATTGAGGATTATTGAAATAGTTGATGTTTGGCGATTGACGATTGTTCATCTATCCACCTGAACCGTAAGAATCATCAATCGAAAATTACAAACATAAAAAGGAGCGTTAAAATGGCTGACAAAAAGATTTTTGCAGGGGGTGAGTTTTTGATCACGGATGTGGCTCCTGAGGATGTGTTTACTCCCGAGGATTTTACGGATGAGCACAAGATGATTTATGAAACCGGCAGTGATTTTATAGAAAAGGAAATAGAGCCCCTGACTGATGAACTTGAGGAAAAAGATCACGATCTGGTCCTTAAACTCCTGGGAAAGGCAGGCGAGCTTGGTCTTTTGGGCACGGACATTCAGGAGGAGCATGGCGGGTTGGGCTTAGACAAGGTAAGCACTACCATCGTGGCAGAGGTCATGGGACCTGCGGGTTCCTTCAGCGTGGTTTACGGTGCCCATACGGGGATAGGGACACTTCCGATTGTGTATTTCGGGAATGAGGAGCAGAAGGCAAAATACCTGCCCAAACTGGCCTCAGGAGAATGGTGCGGAGCTTATTGCCTGACCGAGTCAGGATCAGGGTCCGATGCATTGAATGCCAGGACAAAGGCCGTCCTTTCCGATGACGGTAAATACTATATCCTTAACGGCGAGAAGATGTTTATCACCAATGCCGGATGGGCCAGCAGCTTTATTGTATATGCCAAGGTTGACGGCGAAGATTTTACCGGTTTTATTGTGGAGAAGGATTTCCCGGGCGTATCAACGGGAAAGGAAGAGACAAAGATGGGAATGCACGGCTCCTCCACGCGTCCGGTCATCCTGGAGGATGCAAAAGTTCCTGTTGAAAACGTCCTCTTCGAGATCGGGAAGGGCCATAAGATCGCTTTTAACATCCTGAACATAGGCCGCTGGAAACTCGGTGCAAGCTGTATGGGCGGATGCAAGAAAGGTGTGACCAATGCCGTGAAATACGCAAACGGCCGGATACAATTCAAGGTCCCCATCAGCTCCTTTGGAATGATCAAAACCAAATTGGCCGATATGGCCGCGCGCACCTACATGAGCGAAAGTATGATGTACCGCCTTGCAGGGATGTTTGATGATAGGCTGGCCCTTTTAGATGCAGAGGCCAAGAAGAGCGGCGCTGAAAATGCAAAGATCATAGAGGAATATGCTGCTGAATGCTCCATTACCAAGGTCTATGGTTCCGAGGCGCTTGAGTTTTGTGTGGATGAGTATGTGCAGATCCTGGGCGGTTACGGGTTCTGCGCAGAATACCCTGCCGAACGTTTCTATCGGGATTCCAGGATCAACCGGATATGGGAAGGCACAAACGAGATAAACAGGATGCTTGTTCCCGGCACTATGATGAAGAGGGCCATGCAGGGTCGATTGAACCTCTTGCAGGCTGCCCAGGCAGTTGCCGGTGATCTCATGACTTATTCTCCCCTTTCAGTGGAACTGCCTGATACGCCCTTGGCGCTCCAGGAACACATTATCAAGATGAGTAAAAAACTGGCGCTCATGGTGGCGGGGGTGACTGCCCAGAAATTCGGGGCCAACCTGGCAAAGGAACAAGAGGTCCTGGCAAAGATTGCTGATATCGCGATTGAAATATTTGCCATGGAGAGCGGCCTTTTGAGGACATTAAAAATAATTTCCAAGGATGGGGAAGAAAAGGCAAAATATCAGATCGCTGCGGTCAAGGTCTATGTGGATGAGATGATTCCAAGGATCGAAAGCTGGGCCAAGCAGATCGTATCCTACGTGGAAGAAGGGGATATGCTCAGGACACAGTTGGCCGGCGTAAAGAAATTAGCCCGTTACCAGCCCATTGACGCCGTGACCTTAAAACGAGAGATTGCGGATCGGATTATTGACCTGGAATCTTACCCCTTCTAATTTGTAAGGGATTCGTGTATACTCAAAAGAGGGTTTGCCTGTACGGGCCCTCTTTTTTTATTTAATGTACTGTTTTCATTTATGGACAGGCACTAATTCGGAATGAATCTTTTCCTGCTCCGAATACCAAAACAAGGATTTTCAATGGCTAACGACATTAAAAAACTGAGAAACATAGGGATCAGCGCCCACATCGATTCCGGCAAGACCACCCTGACAGAAAGGATCCTGTATTATACCAAGCGGATCTTTGCCATTCACGAGGTCAAGGGAAAGGACGGCGTGGGGGCTACCATGGATTCCATGGAATTGGAAAAGGAAAGGGGCATCACCATTACCTCGGCCGCAACCCACTGTGAATGGAAGGGTCATAGGATCAATATTATTGATACGCCCGGACACGTGGATTTTACCATTGAGGTGGAGCGGGCCCTGAGGGTCCTGGACGGGGCCGTCTTGATTCTCTGTGCCGTGGGCGGGGTCCAGTCCCAGTCCCTTACAGTGGATCGACAGATGAATCGCTACAGGGTCCCGAGGATCGCTTTTATTAACAAATGTGATCGATCAGGGGCCGACCCCTTCAGGGTATGTGACCAGCTTCGCGAAAAATTGAACCATAACGCCGTGCTTATTCAACTCCCCATAGGTCTTGAAAGTAAGTTTTCGGGGGTTGTGGACCTGGTTACCATGAAAGCGGTCTATTTTGAAGGACCCAGAGGCGACGAGATCAGGGAGGGAGAAATTCCCGCCGAAATGATCGATAAGGCCCGGGCCAAAAGAGAAGAACTCATTGACGCGGCTTCCATGTTTTCCGATGAACTCATGGAGTCCGTTTTTGAAGAAAATGTCACGGAAGATTTGATCCGCGAGGCGATAAGATTAGGCACGCTTTCAAGACAATTGACCCCTGTTTTTGTGGGATCGGCCTACAAGAATATAGGCGTTCAGCCCGTATTAGACGGGATTAATAAGTATCTTCCTTCACCGATTGAGGTAGAAAACGTGGCCCTTGATCTGGATCAGGATGAAAAAGAGGTCTTGCTTGAAAACGATCCGGACAGGCCTGTAATCGCCCTTGCATTTAAATTGGAGGTCACACCATACGGGCAGTTAACATATATCAGGATATATCAGGGTTCCATCGGCAAGGGGGACGACCTTTTTATCGCTCGTACCAGGAAAAAAATAAAAGTAGGGAGACTGGCCCGCTTGCATGCGGACGAGATGGAAGATATCACCAGGGCCTATGCTGGGGATATCGTGGCCCTGTTCGGTATAGACTGCTATTCAGGAGATACATTTACGGACGGCAGTTTGAGCTACACCATGTCCTCCATGTTCGTACCCGAACCGGTCATCTCCTTGTCGGTTACACCGGAGGATAACAAATCCCAGAATAATATGTCCAGGGCCCTGAACAGATTTATAAGGGAGGATCCCACATTCCGTTCCCACGTGGATGAGGAGTCGGGAGAGACCATTATATCGGGCATGGGGGAACTCCACCTGGACGTGTATGTGGAAAGGATGAAAAGGGAGTTCAGCGCCCTGGTTTCGACAGGTATTCCCCAAGTGGCATATCGGGAGGCAATCACCAGAATGGCGCCATTCGATTATATCCACAAAAAACAGACCGGCGGTTCAGGCCAGTTTGGCCGGGTCGCCGGATTCATGGAACCTTCCGAGGATGGGACCTATGAATTTGACAACAAGGTGAAGGGTGGCGTGATCCCTACCGAATACCTGCCGGCAGTGGATAAAGGTATGCAATCCTGCCTTAAAAAGGGACTCATGTTGGGATTTCCGGTAATCGGCATGAAAGTGACAGTCAATGACGGCAAATCCCACAGCGTGGATTCATCAGAGATGGCCTTTACCAGGGCGGCCATCGGCGCATTCAAGCAGGCATATAATAAGGCCAGACCGGTAATCCTTGAGCCGGTCATGAAACTCTCAGTGGAAGGACCTTCCGAGTTTCAAGGAAATGTGATGTCTTCCGTTAACCAGCGAAGGGGCATGATTACGAGCTCCACGGAAGACGGCATATTTACAAATATCGAAGCAGAGGTGCCGTTAGCAGAGATGTTCGGTTATGCCACGACCCTGAGATCGCTGACCCAGGGAAAGGCGGAATTTACAATGGAGTTTTCAAGATATGCCAAGGTCCCTGTATCCGTTGCAGAGGAACTGAAAAAGGATTTCAGGGAAAAGCTAAAGGGAGAAAAAACATCATGAAAGATTTTGTTTCAATGAGCCCGTTAAAGGTCTTGGAAAAATCCTCCCGGAAAGAATTAGGTCCGGGGAATCTTGCGGTCCTAATAGCCAGGGCCGGCGTTGGAAAGACGGCCTGCCTGATCCAAGTAGCGTTTGATAAGCTGTTTCGCCGGGAAAAGCTGGTCCATGTTTCCCTTGAAGAAGGGCCGGAAAAGGTGACCTCCTACTATAACGTCATGTACTCCGATCTTGCAAGGGCCTTAGACGTTAAGGACGGTCAAGACGAGCACAGAATGCTTATTGAAAGGAACAGGATGATTCTGGCCTACCTGCACCAGAGCTTTGAGATCGAGCGCCTTCGGGCCAACCTCAAGAATTTGGTGGAAAATCTCGATTTCAGACCGGATGCGCTCATCGTGGACGGTCTTGATTTTGAAAAGACCGAAAGAGCCGTATTTGATGGCCTGAAACAGGTTGCAGGGGAATTCGAGGCTGAGATATGGCTTTCAGCACTTTCACACCGCCACATTACAGATGTTAATGAAAGGGGCATACCCTATCCATGCCAGCAATTAGACGACCTGTTCAGTCTCATCCTTCAATTGCAGCCCGAAGGATCAAAGATTGTTTTGAGGCTTCTGAAGGACCATGACAACCCAACAGTCAGTGATGCCGGCATCACGCTGGATCCGAAGACTTTCTTAGCAACTAATAAATAAAGGGTAAACTTACATTATCTTGCCGATTGTGGTTTTTCTTACTTTCATTGGTAAAAATAACATGTGAAATTCAAAACAGGAGGAAAAAAATGCAGAGATTAAAATCTATGACAGCCCTTATCATTTGTGCAGGTATGCTTTGTGCGTTTTATTCATGTGCAACGCCAGCTGGCAGAACCGCGGGTCAGGTTGTGGATGACGGCACCATAACCACAAAAGTTAAAGCAAAGCTCCTTAATGATGCGATAGTCAGTGGTTTCGCCATCTCGGTAAAAACCTTTACTGGGGAAGTTACGCTGACAGGCTCTGTGGATTCCAAATATACCAGGGACAAGGCAGAGTTTCTTGCCCGAAACACCCTTGGCGTGCGGAAGGTGCAAAATCTCATCAAAATAAAGTGATGGGCGGCGTTTCATCCGTCCGGAATTCGCTTTTAGCACGGGACAGGATTTCAGGCCATTGCCTCGGGCAGACCATCCTATCTACTTCACACCAAATCGAAATCATTTTACCGTTACAATTATTATTGAGGTCTAGCTTTACATGATGAATCATCGAGATCGCCGGATCTTGGTCATTACATGCTTCGGCCACTTTATGAGCCATTTTAATATGCTGGTTTTTCCCGCTGTCGTGCTCCCCTTAGCCGGTCGCCTGAACATGGATATGGCCCAGGTGCTTGGAATATCTTTCTGGATGTATCTCCTGTTCGGGCTTACGGCCCTTCCCTGGGGGATGGTCGCAGATCGCTGGGGAGCCAAATCTCTTATGTTCCTCTATTATGCCGGTGCCGGAATAAGCGGTTTTTTCGCGGCCTATTGGATCGATTCTCCCGCCGGGCTCGCGGTATGTTTGGCCGCAATCGGCCTCTTTTCCGGCATTTATCATCCCAGCGGTTTGGGTCTGATCTCCAAGGAAATGGAGCGCGTGAGCCTGGGCCTGGGGTACAATGGTATGTTCGGGAACCTGGGTCTCGCCTTAGCCCCGCTCATGGCAGGTATAGTTAACTGGCTATGGGGGCCGCGAGCTGTGTACCTGGTCCTGGGGGGATTGAACCTCCTTGGTGTGGTACTGTTGATGGCTTTTCCTCTCATCGAATCCAGGCAGGCAAAAGGAGCTACATCCGAGGAAGGAAACGGGCTTCTGGGGGCCTTCGTGATCTTGTTAGTGGCCATGATGTTAGGGGGTATCACATATCGGGGCGCCACTGTAATCCTGCCTGCCTATTTTGAAATAAAGAACCAGGGAATTTTACAGGGGCTTTCGGCCTTTATAGGCACAGGACTTTCAAGCAATCTTGTGGCCACCACCGTGACCTCCGTCGTATTCTTAGTGGGGACGGTCGGCCAATACACGGGAGGCCGCGTGGCAGAGCGCTTTGAACCGAGGTTCTGTTATCTGGTCTTTCATGCTGTGACTATCCCTGCGGCATTCCTCATGGCCATTGCATGGGATCTGCCTTTAGTGGTCTTGGCCCTAATCTACTTTTTCTTTCTGTTAGGAATGCAGCCTATTGAAAACACCCTCGTTGCCCGTTTTACGCCTAAACGACTTCACCATTCGGCCTTTGGCACCAAGTTTGTGTTGACCTTCGGCGTGGGGTCGCTGGCAGTTAAGATGGTGGGTGGAATCAAGATGACCTGGGGTATCGAGGCCGTATTTCCGGCCTTGGGCATGGTTTCCATAGTCTTAGTAGGCGTGGTTATGCTCCTGATCCGAAAAACATCACCCATACGGCCCGCTTTCACTGACAACACTCTTACTGGAAAGCAATAGCGTATAAGTTTAGTTGTCTATCTTTTTTGACAGGATGAACAGGATAAACTGGATTGGTTTAATCTTGTAAATC
>JAIOSR010000227.1 GCA_021107495.1 Desulfobacterales bacterium
ACACCGGTCACGTCCGTCGTCCTAAAATAAAACTGCGGCCTGTATCCATTAAAAAACGGGGTATGGCGACCACCTTCCTCTTTCGTCAGGATATATGCCTCAGCTTTAAATTTCGTGTGCGGAGTTATACTGGCGGGAGCCGCAACTACCTGACCACGCTCAACCTCATCCCGCTTCGTTCCCCTCAATAATACTCCAATGTTGTCTCCGGCCTGACCCTGATCCAGTATCTTACGAAACATCTCAACACCGGTACATACTGTCTTCATCGTATCAGTGATACCAACTATTTCAACTTCTTCTCCTACCTTGATCACTCCACGCTCTACCCTGCCCGTCACAACCGTACCACGACCGGATATACTGAAAACATCCTCAATCGGCATCAAAAACGGCTTCTCAGTGTCCCGAACCGGCTCAGGTATATAACTGTCAATTGCATCCATTAACTCAAATAGGGACTTCACATCCTCATTTTCAGGATCATCACTCTCCAACGCCTTCAACGCACTGCCACGTATAATCGGTATGTCGTCACCGGGAAATTCATATTTCGATAAAAGCTCCCTCAACTCCAGCTCCACCAACTCTATCAACTCTTCATCATCCACCATGTCACACTTGTTCAAATATACAACTATGCTCGGGACCCCAACCTGACGCGCCAGCAATATGTGCTCCCGCGTCTGCGGCATCGGACCATCATCGGCTCCAACTACCAGTATCGCACCATCCATCTGCGCAGCACCCGTAATCATGTTCTTGATATAATCAGCATGACCGGGACAATCCACATGCGCATAATGCCTGTTATCCGTCTCATACTCCACGTGCGCCGTCGCTATCGTTATCCCACGCGCCTTCTCTTCAGGCGCCTTGTCTATCTCATCAAAAGGTACATAGTCCGCCATGCCCTTCTTCTCTAAATGCTTTGTAATCGCAGCAGTCAATGTCGTCTTACCATGATCTATGTGACCTATCGTACCAACGTTTATATGCGGCTTCGTCCTTTCAAATTTCTTCTTCGCCATCTCTTACCCTCCTCTTATTAATAAGCAGTACGCAGTAAAAACTACACTGCACCTCTCTCTCTTATTTACTGCTTACTGCCTACTCCTTACTGCCTACTGCTACTTACCAGCGATAGTGTGCAAATGCCTTATTGGCCTCGGCCATCCTGTGCGTATCTTCCTTCTTCTTGATGGTAGCCCCTCTTCCATTGGCTGCATCCATCAACTCACCCGCTAATTTGGCAGCCATTGTTTTTTCGCCCCTCTCTCCCGCATAGTTGATAATCCACCGGATGCTAAGGGCCTGTCTTCTGGATGGTCTAACCTCGGTAGGCACCTGATAGGTGGACCCACCAACCCGCCTGGACTTTACCTCTACAGCAGGCTTAACGCTCTCCACCGCCTTCTGAAAAATATTTAAAGGATCCTGGTTGGTTTTCTCCTTGATGATATCAAACGACCTGTAAATAATTGACTGGGCAATGCTCTTTTTACCCTTTTTCATCAGATTGTTGACGAATTTGGCCACAAGCACGCTCTTATATTTCGGGTCAGATATAATTTCCCTTTTGGCAACAACTCTTTTCCTGGGCATAAAAATTCTCCAAATAATGGAATATCAAAGGCCTTTCGGTCTCTTGGCCCCGTACTTTGATCGACCCTGCCTGCGATCATCCACGCCAGTCGTATCCATGGTACCCCTGATAATATGGTATCGAACCCCCGGTAAATCCTTGACTCGGCCTCCGCGAATCAAGACGACCGAATGCTCCTGAAGGTTATGGCCCATACCGGGAATATACGAGGTCACCTCAATCCCGTTTGTCAGCCTCACCCGCGCGACCTTTCTGAGGGCAGAGTTGGGTTTCTTGGGTGTGGACGTGTAGACCCTGACGCACACTCCTCTCCTCTGGGGGGCCCCCTGAAGGGCAGGCGTCTTTACCTTTTTTCTGGGTTTATGACGTCCTTTTCTCACGAGTTGGTTAATGGTCGGCATACGAACTCCTTACCTTAATCATTATAAGCAAGCACACAGATTACGCCAGGCTGATCCCGGCAGATTTGAAATGCACAGAATCCTTTCTTATATTTTTAATGGCTTACTTTGTCAAGACATTTTCAAAATAATATCAAAAGAACCCATAAATTTTGTCTCACGCTAAAAAGACCCTTAATTTCAAAAGGTTATAGATTATCCGGTATGTTTAGTCATTGACACCCATTTGAATATTTCTATAGGTCTTTACCCCGGTACCAGCGGGTATCAAGCGACCCATTATCACATTTTCCTTAAGGCCTTTCAGGTAGTCGATCTTCCCTGCAATGCTTGCGTCTGATAATACCTTGGTTGTTTCCTGGAAAGACGCAGCAGAAATGAAACTCTCCGTACTGAGGGAGGCCTTGGTAATCCCTAATAGCAGAGATGCCGCGGTGGCCGGTTTCCCGCCCTGTTCGATAATTTTTTCGTTCTCATTTTCAAAACGCCATTTTTCAACATGCTCTCCCAAAAGGAAATGGGAGTCACCCACGTCAGTGACATTGACCTGTCGCAACATCTGACGGACAATGACTTCAATATGTTTATCGTTAATTCTTACGCCCTGTAGTCGATAGACCTCCTGGACCTCATTTACCAGATACTTTGCTAATTCCTTAAGCCCCCTGATCCGCAATATGTCATTGGGATCCGCCGATCCATCCATCATGGCCTCACCAGCCCTCACGTAATCCCCTTCCAGGACACTGACGTGTTTTCCCCTTGCAACAAAATAATTCACAGGATCGCCCAACTCCGGTGTAATCGTCATCTTTCTTTTCCCTTTGGTATATTTTCCAAAAGACACGACACCATCGATTTCACTTATAATAGCTGTCTCTTTGGGCTTTCTCACTTCAAACAGCTCAGCGACCCTGGGCAACCCTCCTGTAATATCTTTCGTCTTGGTGGTTTCTCTGGGAATTTTCGCCAAAACCGCACCGGGACCAATTTCATCTCCCTCATTTACCATGATAATTGCGCCTACAGGAAGAGGATAGCGGGCCTGTGATCTGGCGGCCCCTTTCAAGCTGGCAGTTTTTCCGCTCTTGTCTTTGATAGAAAGTCTGGGCCTTATGTCGAGATCGCGGGACTCAACAATAACCCGGCTGATTTTTCCCGTTACATTATCACGCTTTTCCTGCATGGTGCGGCCTTCTATAATATCACCGAACTTTATAACACCATGCACATCTGTCATGATAGGGATGGTAAAAGGATCCCATTCAGCCAAGACCTGCTCCGGTTTGACTTTCTGGCCGTTTTTAATCATCAAAGTGGCACCGTATGTGATGGGATATCGCTCTACTTCCCTTCCGCCTTTACCCAAAATAGCAATTTCGCCATTACGGTTCATAACTACAAGGTTACCCTTTTCATTTATTACAGTCTTGAGCTCCAAAAACTTCACCTTACCCTGGTTTCGGGGCTGTATGCTCGACTGTTCCACCCTTCTGCTTGCTGTACCACCAATGTGGAATGTCCTCATGGTAAGCTGGGTTCCGGGTTCGCCAATGGACTGGGCAGCAATTATACCAACAGCCTCCCCGATATTGACTTCATGACCGTGAGCCAGGTCCCTGCCATAGCATTTCTTACAGACACCCCGTTTCGCCTGGCATGTCAAAGCAGACCTGATCCTGACCCTTTCCAACCCTGCACTCTCTACTTTTTCTACATTCTCCTCATCTATCTCCTCATTGGCCTTCACTAAAAGCTTTCCCGTCACCGGATCGTAGATATCCTGGAGTGCCACACGACCTAAAATACGCTCTCCAACTCGCTGAAGGATCTCGCCGCCTTCCACAAGGGAATCCACCCATATGCCATCCACGGTGCCGCAGTCATTTTCGGTAATAATCGCGTCCTGTGCCACATCTACGAGTCTTCGGGTGAGGTAGCCTGAGTTGGCGGTCTTGAGGGCCGTATCGGCCAAACCTTTTCTGGCCCCATGCGTGGAAATAAAATATTGCAAAACGGTCAAACCCTCACGAAAATTGGACGTAATGGGAGTTTCGATAATTTCACCGGAAGGTTTGGCCATCAAACCTCTCATACCGGCCAACTGCCTCATCTGATCTTTACTTCCCCTTGCGCCCGAGTCAGACATCATGTAAATAGGATTGAAACTGTTAGTCTCCACCTTTTTCTTTCCGGAAACCTTTACATCTTCCGTGGCCATTTCCTTCATCATCTCGGACGCCACATCTTCTGTGGACTGTGCCCATATATCCACGACTTTGTTATATTTTTCTCCATCGGTAATCAGACCGCGTATGTATTGATCATCGATCTTTTTGACTTCCTCTTCGGCCTTAAAAATAATCTTTTCCTTTTTTGACGGGATCACCATGTCTTTCATGGAAATGGATATGCCTGAGTGGGTTGCGTATTCATAACCGATATCTTTCAACCGGTCCGCCAAAATGACCGTGGCTTTCGTCCCGGCCGTGCGATACGACTGGTTTATCAAGAAACGCAGTTCCTTTTTGGACATGACCTTGTTCATAAGGGCAAAGGGAAGCGATTCCGGTAAGATTTCATAAAGGAGGACGCGGCCCGTAGTCGTATCTTCAAGCTTTCCCTCTATCCTGACTTTAATCGAGGCATGCAACCCTAATTCACGGGCGTCATATGCAATTCTTACCTCTTGAGGGTTTGAAAGGATACTTCCTTCCCCTTTTGAACCGGGTCTTTCCCGCGTCATGTAATAAATTCCTAAAACAATATCCTGGCTGGGAACAATAATAGGTTCCCCGTTAGCGGGCGACAGGATATTGTTCGTGGACATCATCAAAACCCTGGCCTCTATCTGCGCCTCAATGGATAATGGCACATGGACCGCCATCTGATCCCCGTCAAAGTCGGCATTAAAGGCGGTGCACACCAGGGGGTGAAGCTGAATGGCCTTTCCCTCAATAAGAATAGGCTCAAACGCCTGAATACCCAATCGGTGAAGAGTAGGTGCCCTGTTCAGCAGGATACAGTATTCCCTGACCACTTCATCCAAGGCATCCCAGACATCCGACGTTTCTCTCTCTACCATCTTCTTTGCGCTCTTGATAGTGGTGACCAGGCCCTTTTCATCCAATTTGTTGTATATAAAGGGCTTAAAGAGTTCCAACGCCATCTTCTTGGGGAGCCCGCACTGGTGTAAACGAAGATTAGGGCCTACAACAATCACCGAGCGGCCCGAATAATCCACCCGTTTCCCAAGCAGGTTCTGCCGAAATCTTCCCTGTTTGCCTTTCAGCATGTCGCTCAAGGACTTGAAAGGCCTTTTGTTTGCTCCTGTGACGACCTTGCCTCTTCTCCCGTTATCGAACAAAACATCTACCGATTCCTGGAGCATACGCTTTTCGTTTCTTACTATAATATCGGGCGCATTCAGTTCCAGAAGCCTTTTTAGCCTGTTGTTCCGATTGATCACCCTGCGATACAAATCATTTAAATCAGAGGTTGCAAACCGGCCCCCGTCAAGAGGTACAAGGGGCCTGAGGTCGGGAGGCAAGACCGGAATAACGTCTAAGATTGTCCATTCCGGCCGGTTCTTTGAATCCCTGAACGCATCAATAATTTTGAGCCTTTTGGCTAATTTTTTCCGTTTTGCGTCTGAACGGGTCCCTATCATTTCGACTCTAAGGGTATCCGAAAGTTCGTCCAGATTCAGCTCCCGTAACATGCCCTTAATCGCTTCAGCCCCAATACCCGCTTTAAATCGGTCACCGTAGTCCTCCCTTGCCTGTCGCAACTGCTCATCCGTCAGAAGTGTACCTTTTACAAGAGGAGTGTCCCCGGCATCAGCAACAATGTAAGCCTCGAAATAGAGGACTCGCTCCAAATCTTTCAAAGTCAAATCAAGGAGGTTGCCCACCTTCGACGGAAGGCACTTCAAAAACCAGATATGGGCAACAGACGCAGCAAGTTCAATATGACCCATGCGTTCACGGCGAACTTTGCTCTGGATAACCTCTACACCGCACTTCTCGCATACAATACCCCGGTGTTTCATGCGTTTGTATTTGCCGCAATTGCACTCGTAATCCTTGATTGGCCCGAATATCTTTGAGCAAAACAGGCCATCTCGTTCCGGCTTGAAGGTCCTGTAATTGATGGTTTCAGGTTTTTTGACCTCACCAAAAGACCATTCTCTGATCTTTTCAGGCGATGCCAACGAGATCCTGACAGCGTTAAAGCTCGATGGGTCTTTCGGCTTTGTAAAGAAACTGTATAATTCTTCCAATGCCTCTCTCCTCTGGATTTTAGATTGAAGATTGAAGATTGACGATTTTCAATCCCGAATAATAAAATCCCCTCTTCAAATTAAACTTAACTGGGACCGCAATTATCTTGGCTGCTTTGAAAGTGAAGAATAACAACTGTAGACAACGGTTCCACCTGATAACACGTTAATAATATGAAAAAATATTTTACGAGGCCCTTGGAGAAGACACCGTAAATTTTCAATCATCAATCGACAATATTCAATTCTCAGGCCTGGCTATCCTCAAAAAGCTGGATCTCCAATCCAAGGCTCTGAAGTTCTTTCATGAGCACCTTAAAGGATTCCGGCAACCCTGCCTCAAGTACATTGTTGCCCTTAACGATCCTTTCATACATCCGGGTTCTTCCCGCCACATCATCCGATTTAACGGTCAGAAACTCCTGGAGGGAATAGGCCGCACCATAAGACTCCATGGCCCAGACCTCCATCTCGCCCAATCTCTGCCCTCCGAACTGGGCTTTTCCACCCAATGGTTGCTGGGTTACAAGCGAATAGGGACCGATGGAACGTGCATGCAGTTTGTCATCCACTAAGTGGTGCAGTTTCATAATGTACATGATTCCGACTGTGATCTCTTGATCAAAAGGCTCGCCTGTAAGGCCGTTATAAAGAGTCGCCTGTCCGGTTATGGGCAACCCGGCCTCCTGGAAACACTTTATGATGTCCTCCTCTTCCGCACCATCAAAGACCGGTGTAGCCATGGGAACGCCGTCCGTCAACAAACGGGCCTTTTTTGTCAGATCTTCGTCAGACATGTTATCAAAAAATTTATTATACTCGGCTTTTGGGAACACCTTCTTAAATTTACGTCTAAGTTCATCCGTATTCTCCATCTTTTCCAGCAATTCCCCAATCTGTCTGCCCAATTCTTTGGAGGCCCAACCCAAATGAGTTTCGAGGACCTGCCCCACATTCATCCTCGAAGGCACGCCTAAAGGATTGAGGACGATGTCCACAGGGGTCCCATCAGCAAAATAAGGCAAATCCTCAACAGGAAGTATCCTGGACAACACGCCCTTGTTTCCATGACGACCGGCCATTTTATCACCGACCGACAATTTGCGTTTAACCGCCACATAGACTTTCACTAATTTGATGACGCCAGGGGCCAATTCGTCTCCAAGGTATAATCTCTCTTTTTTATCCACAAACCGTTTATTGATGAGCTCTATCTTGGAGGAATAACGCTCAACAATGGACTCCAGTCTCTCAATGACGTCCATTGTGTCCTTTAGGTCAGCACCTGCCCAGGCATCAACTGCGATTCGGTCAATGTCCTCCTCTTTTATCGCCCTCTTTCCACGCACGAGTACTTCCCCTGTACCCTTATCAAGCAGGTCGGCCTTGAGCTTTTTCCCTTCCAGGAGATCCCGTAATTTTTCCCTTGCACTTCTCGAAATTACATCCACCTCATCCCGCAGGTCCTTCTCAAGTCGTTCAGTCTCTTCGGCTTCAATTTCGAGAGTCCTCTGGTCTTTCTCAACGCCCCTCCTTGCGAATACCTTGGCATCAATAACTATACCCTGGACGCCTGGCGGGACCCTCAGAGAGGAGTCCTTGACATCCCCCGCCTTATCTCCGAATATGGCCCTCAAAAGCTTCTCTTCAGGAGATAGCTGGGTCTCTCCTTTCGGCGTTATCTTTCCCACTAAGACGTCACCTGGGTTGATTTCAGCGCCAACCTTGATAATTCCGCTTTCATCTAAATACTTCAAGGCCTCCTCGCCCACATTGGGAATATCCTTGGTGATTTCTTCTTTGCCTAACTTTGTATCCCGGGACATAACCTCAAATTCTTCTATGTGGAGAGATGTATAGATATCCTCCTTAACGACCCTCTCGCTGATAAGTATCGAATCCTCAAAATTATATCCTCCCCAGGACATGAAGGCGACCATCACGTTCTGGCCCAGTGCAAGCTCTCCAAGCTCGGATGCGGGTCCGTCGGCAATGATCTGCCCTTTCTTGGCGATATCCCCTTTTCTGACAATGGGTTTTTGGGTGTAGCAGCTGTTCTGGTTTGATCGCTTAAACTTGGCTAATTTACAAATCTCTACCTCAGGTTCGTCATCATCGGATGCCCCGCTGGACCTGATTACAATACGTGTGGCATCCACGTCCTCTATTACACCGTCCATTTTGGCAATCACAGAGATACCTGAATCCCGAGCAACCACATTCTCTATTCCGGTCCCTATCAAAGGGGCCTTTGCCTTTAATAGAGGAACTGCCTGACGTTGCATGTTTGATCCCATCAGGGCCCTGTTGGCATCGTCATGCTCCAAAAAAGGTATCAAAGAGGCGGAGACGCTTACAAGCTGATCCGGAGACACGTCCATATACCTTATATCTGAAATGGGTGACTTTCCTGCCTCTCCCTCTATGCGCACCGCGGCCTCTTTTCTCAGGAAACGGCCGTGTTTATCCAAGGGGGCATTGGCCTGGGCAATGGGATATTTCTTTTCATCGAGAGCGGACAGGTATTCAATTTCTTTGCTCGCTTTGCCATTTTCCACGTGTCTGTAGGGCGTCTCGATAAAACCGAAATCGTTTACCCTCGCATAGGTGCTCAAAGATACTATCAAACCGATATTTGGTCCTTCCGGCGTTTCAATAGGACAGATCCTGCCGTAATGGGTTGGATGTACGTCCCTAACCTCGAATCCCGCCCTTTCCCTGGTCAAACCACCGGGGCCTAAAGCACTCAGCCTCCGTTTATGGGTAACCTCTGATAATGGGTTGGTCTGATCCATAAATTGAGAAAGCTGGCTCGTTCCGAAAAACTCCTTAACCACGGCCGAGACCGGTTTAGAGTTTATCAGGTCATGGGGCATCAAGGTTTCCACTTCTTGAAGACTCATCCTTTCCTTGATGGCCCTTTCCATTCTCACGAGCCCTATCCTGTACTGATTCTCGAGGAGTTCACCTACAGCCCGCACCCGCCGGTTTCCAAGGTTATCAATATCATCCACCATGGCCTCGGCATTTTTCAGTTGAATCAGTTCTTTGACCGTAGCCAATATATCTTCTTTTCTGAGGGTTCGCTGATCAAGGGGGATATCAAAATTAAGCCGGTAGTTTAACTTCAGCCGGCCCACCTTGGAAAGATCATAGGTGTTTAAATTGAAAAAAAGGTTTTTGAAAAAATTCTTGGCCACTTCCTGGGTTGGAGGACTGCTGGGCCGCATTTTTCTATAAATATCAAGGACAGCCTCATCAGGGACGGCTATCTTGTCAAGGGCCATGGTATCTCTAATAGTGAAACTCACACCCTGGGCATCCAAGACAAGGCACTCGATCTCAGTGATTCCCTTATCCTTAAGCACTTCAAGCACTTCGCCGGTAAGCGTTTGATTCCCCTCGAGCAAGACCTCTCCCGTCTCCGGATCTACCAGGTCATCTGCAATCACTCGATCCACAATATCTTCGAGTTCAATGGGTATCCGCGTAATGCCGGCGCCCTGGACTGTCTTGTGCAGTCGCTTTGTGTATTTCTCCCCTTTTTTGGCTAAAACCTTACCGGTCTTATCATCCACAATGTCTTTGGTGATCTTGCTTTGATACAGACTCTCTATCTTTGCCTCTCGCCAGCATCCTTTCTCCTCAATGCCGATTATTTCGGTTTCATAGAAATGCTGCAAGATATCCTTTGTCGTATATCCTAAGGCCTTGAGAAGTATTGTCGCCGGAAATTTTCGTCTCCTGTCGATCCGCACATACAAAAGATCTTTGGGATCAAACTCAAAATCGAGCCAGGAGCCTCGCAAGGGGATAATGCGAGCGGAATAGAGGAGCTTTCCACTGGCATGGGTCTTCCCCTTGTCATGATCAAAAAAGACCCCGGGGGAACGATGAAGCTGGCTGACGACCGCCCTTTCAGTCCCGTTAATTACAAAAGTCCCCCGTTCCGTCATCATGGGGAGGGTTCCGAAATAAATTTCTTGTTCCTTGATATCCCTGATGCTTTTTGTGCCATTGACAGTATCCGTATCAAATACAACCAATCGGACGGTCAGCCTGAGGGGAGTCTCATAGGTCATACCTTTGTTCAGGCAGTCTGCCTCATCGTATTTGGCCTCTTCAAACTTATATCTGACAAATTCCAGAGAAGACGTGTCTGCAAAATCATGAATTGGAAAAACGCTCTTAAATGCTCCCTCAAGCCCAATATCATGGCGCTCCTCGGGCGGGACATCTCTTTGTAAGAGTCGCTCATAGGAACGCTTCTGAACATCAATCAGATTGGGGATCTCTACAATTTTCTCAATTTTCCCAAAACTTCTTCTCGGACGACCGCTGACACCATCTTGTCCTGACATGGCATCTCCTAAAATATATAATTCACTATTGCCGATTGAAAATCGAAAGACAGCAATCTATGATGATAATCAATCGAAAGAAATAAACATAATAACGGCATTACTTGCTCGCAGCCTTAGTGCCATTACCTTCGTTTCATCGAAATCTTACTTTATCTCGACGCTCGCACCAGCTTCTTCAAGTTGGGTCTTGATGCCTTCCGCCTCATCATTGGGAATACCCTCCTTTACAGGGCCGGGCGCCGCATCCACCACTGCCTTTGCCTCTTTTAGACCCAGACCGGTAATGGCACGAACGACCTTAATTACCTGAATTTTCTTATCCCCCACAGCAGTCAGAACCACGTCAAACTCGGTCTGCTCGGCAGCCTCTTCCTGGGCCTGTCCTGCCGGTGCCGCTGCCGCCATTGCCACAGGCGCTGCGGCACTTACCCCGAATTTTTCCTCTAATTCTTTTACAAATTCTGAAAGATCAAGAACTGTCATATTTGAAATATATTCGATAACATCTTCCTTGCTTATATTCGCTCCCATTTTTTCTTAAAACCTCCGTAATTTTTCGTCCGGCATCAGGCGGACTTTGCTTTTTGCTGTTCAATTGCTGTAAGCACATTCAGCAGTTTGACCACAACCCCATTCAAGACCCTGACAAAAGACGCGGGTACCGCCTGCATAGCGGATAATGTCTGTGCCAGAAGCACATCTTTTCCCGGCAATTTCGCCAATCGCTTAATGGCATCGATATCGACTACCTTGCCAGATATCTGACCATTTTTAATTTTCAATTTTTTAAACTTTTCGGCAAAATCGACCAAGACCTTTGCAGTGCCAACCATGTCTTCATAAGTTACGGCAATGGCCGAGGGGCCATGCATATGGTCCTTGATCAGTCCGGTATCGGTCTCCTCACCTGCCAGCTTCAGGAGCCTGTTTTTAACAACTTGAAATTCGGCATCCACTTTTCTCAGCTCTTTTCTAAGCTGATTCATGGACTCCACATCAAGGCCCTTGTACTCAACAAGAAAAGTTCCCTGTGCCTTTTTAAGCCGACCGTGAAGATCGGCAACAAATTTTTCTTTCTCTTGCCTATCCATATTCACCTCCTCTCCATTTGACATTAGATCGTCAAAGGCAGAGGTCCGAAACCCGAAATCTCACTAATATCAGTCTCGGTAGGCTTAAAATTTTAAGCCAATAGCCCAAACCTCCAGGAACCCATCCTGGTTGAAGGGCAAGGCGCCTACTGTCTTTGACAAAACTTGATGAACTCGTAAAGAGTCTCACTTAAAACCACCGTGGCGCTATTTCGACCACGGAGAAAAACCTTATATTTTCAATTGGTTAACCTTAAAGATTTCTCGCTTCGCTCGAAATGACAAGTTGGAGAGACTTTTAAGAGTTTGTTAAATTTGATCCAAATTTACTGGGCTAAAATATCTTTAACGTATGCTGGGTCCACCTTGATTCCCGGACCAACGGTCGTGGAGATAGCAATACTTCTGAGATAAGACCCTTTGCTCCCAGGAGGTTTTAGTCTCAAGACCGTGTCCATGAAAGCAGCAACATTTTCCAAAAGCTTTTCCGGGCCAAATGACACTTTGCCCATGGGCGCATGCAGAACACCGGCCTTTTCAACCTTGAAATCAATCTTTCCGGACTTGATCTCTTTCACGGCCCTGGCAATATCAAAGGTAACCGTGCCCAACTTGGCATTCGGCATCATGCCTCTCGGGCCCAGAACACGTCCTAATTTTCCAACAGAACCCATCATGTCAGGCGTGGCAATTGCCTTGTCGAAGTCAAGCCACCCTTTCTGGATTTTTTCTATTAATTCATCCGAACCCACATGATCGGCCCCTTCTTCAAGGGCCTCTTTCTCTTTTTCACCTTTGGCAAAAACGGCTACACGCACATCTTTCCCCACACCATTAGGCAATACAACGGTCCCCCTGACCATCTGGTCCGCATGCCTGGGGTCCACGCCCAGTCTGACAGCCACATCCACACCTTCGTCAAACTTCGCATATGCGCAGTCAACCACCAGTTCAAGTGCCTCTTTGAAATTGTACTTTTTTTGCCTGTCAATCTTTTGTGCACTATCTCTGTATTTCTTTCCTCTCCAAGGCATATCCATTCATCTCCTCAGGCTAAGATCCAATCACCGTTATGCCCATGCTCCTGGCAGTACCCGCTATAATCTTAGCCGCGCCTTCTATATCGTAGGCATTTAAATCTTCAAACTTGAGTTTTGCGATCTCCTCCACCTGAATCCTTGTCACCTCACCCACTTTTTCGCGGTTGGGTTCACCCGAACCCTTGGCTATTTTGGCCGCCTGCTTCAAAAGCACGGAGGCCGGAGGTGTCTTCGTAATAAAAGAGAAAGACCTGTCGGCATAAATTGTAATAACGACCGGAATAACCGTTCCCGTCTGGTCTTGTGTTCTTGCATTGAATGCCTTGCAGAACTCTGCGATATTGACACCGTGCTGTCCTAATGCAGGTCCTATCGGGGGCGACGGATTTGCCTGTCCCCCTTTCACCTGAAGCTTTACAGATCCAATAATTTTCTTTGCCATGATCAACCTCTTTCAAATGTTGTTGACCTGAATAAAATCCAGTTCCACAGGAGTCGGACGTCCAAATACGGTAATAAGGACCCTTAATTTCTCTTTGTCCGGCTTCACTTCATCTACGATACCCTGGAAGTTATTAAAAGGGCCATCAATGACCCTAACCTCATCGCCCTCTTCAAAACGATATTTGGGCTTTGGTTTGCTCACGCCCTCTTCCATTTGACGGATAATTCGTTCTGCCTCATCATCAGGAATCGGAGTAGGATTGACCTCTCCACCGACAAACCCGGTGACCTTGGCGGTATTCCTGACGGTGTGCCAGGTCTCTTCATTCAATATCATCTGAACCAAAATGTAACCCGGATAAAATTTCCTGGAAGAAGT
>JAIOSR010000293.1 GCA_021107495.1 Desulfobacterales bacterium
CTCCAGGGCCAACCTCCGAACCGGCCCTAAGATCTGGCTTACCAGGACAAAGGTCAGGAGCATGGCTATCAGCAAGACGATCAGCATACCCGTCGCTGCCGTGACTCTCAGTCTATTAGCCTGGGCACGGCTCCCGGCCCTGGCTTCTTTGATCCTTTCCGTCTGAAAACTCTTGTATGCCTCACACAGGTCAAGGATCTTGAAAAAACGATCGCGCACTTCCTTGTGGAGCCTGGCGCCTTTCTTGCGCTCACCTGCCTTGTAGTGCGCAATGACCTGGTCTTTTGAGCTAATATACCGGGTATATTCCGACTCGATCCGCTTAATGGCCTCCTTTTGTTCTTCGGTATCAATTAAAGAGCGCGCCTCGTTCAGCTTCTCTTTGAAAATCTGGCGATACTCACCTAATTGCCTGAGCCAGTCCGGATCACCATCCAGGAAATAATAGGAGACAAACCCTTTCTGGTTCACGAGGGCCGTTTCTAATGCCTCGGCGACCTGAAAGGCAGCGATATTTCTGTCGATCATGTGGGTTAGAAGTGCCTGCATTCGGTAGGTGTACCATACCGTGACCGAACCACCAACTAAAGTGATAAACACTAAGGAGGTCAAGATGACATAGATACGGACACGCAGACTGATCCTTTTCCACATTTTCAGGATACCTTGATTCTAAGATCCGCCCTTCACGGCACTCCCTACTCCAGACCGTGTGTTACCAGTGCTTCTCTGACCTTAGCCTCATTGATTTTGTCCTCGTGGTCTCGCTTTTTCCGAGTGGCCTCTCCAACCTTGAGCATAAGCTGGTCTATTTCACAGGGCTTCATCAGGTAGTCGTAGGCTCCCAACCTCATCCCCTCGATGGCAGATTCTATAGTGCCATGTCCGGTGAGCATAATGACTTCGGACAGGGGATACGACTTTTTGATTTCAGCCAGCGTTTCAAGTCCGTCCATGCCCGGCATCTTGACATCCAGGATCACAACATCCGTGTTTCGATGCGTGGACAGTGTATCTAATGCCTCCTGCCCGCTGAAAGCGGTTATTACCGTGAGATCTCTTTTTGCCAGCCTCTTGGTCATGGTTTCCACAAAAGGAACCTCATCATCCACCAACATTACGAGTGGTTTCATCATGGCCGTTCTCCCTCCTGTTTAAGGTAGTTTTTAAAGGAATTCA
Organism: Desulfobacterales bacterium; assembly: GCA_021107495.1. Lineage (GTDB taxonomy): Bacteria > Desulfobacterota > DSM-4660 > Desulfatiglandales > Desulfatiglandaceae > JAIOSR01. The sequence goes on from JAIOSR010000293.1 coordinate 1,180, forward strand.
AATTGATGGACTTGTAAAAAGTCCATCAACAGGCCGAGGGCGATTAAGCCCCGGTCTGGAGTGGGGGTGGAACCATTTGAATTCACTTCAAATGGCGGGGGAGGGGAAGCCCTCTCCCGCCGAGCAAAAAGTCGTGGAACGACTTTTTACGAGGTTATCCAAATTAATGCGTAGCGCTTTCCATTACCCCCTTGGCCGTTTCAAGTATCCCCTCGGGAAATCCCACCAGATTGTATACTCCTAAGAACCCTACGATCCAGACTACTATCATGGAAAGGAGAAAGAGTAAAAAACCGTATTTCAAAAAATCCATGGGATGAATCATCTTTTCCCCCGTATCCGGATACACACCCAGGCCATAAACAATGGCGTTATTCGGGGTGCCCACAATCAGGAAATGGGCAAATGAGGTGGCAAAGGCCACGGCCAGGCCTACGGCCCAGGGCTCGCCTGGAACACCCGTCATAATTCCCATGGGAATAACAATGGGACCTAACAGCGCTGTAGTACCGGCATCCGACATAAAATTGGTCATCAGACCGGAGAGAGAGGAAAGCCCGACCCACAGGCCGAAGCCCGAGCTCATGCCCACATATCCGAGAATCTCTAAGAAACTCTGGGCTAACCACAGGGCAGCGCCACTTTCCTTTAAAAGGGCTCCTAAGGTCAAAGCGCCACAGTACATGAACCATGCGTCCCAGGATATGCCGCTCAAGATTTTTTTCCATTCCGTTGTCCTGAACAGAACCGGGATCAGGAGAGCCAGGAGTGAAGGTCCTCCAAGACCGAGTTCCTCACCGCCCGCTATCCAGAGGAACAGAATCAGGAGAAGCATGCCGAATGTGACAAATTCCGGGTACTTCATCTTACCCATCCTTCTGGTTTCATCATTTATGGCCGCTAATCCCGGGGTGAGGTCCCTGGTCTTGATCTTCCTGCCGAACAGGACCAACATATAAACGGCTACTAATACCCCTAATATCGGTACAATGGGAAATCCGTATTTCATCCAGGTGAAAAAATCCATGGGGACATTATATTCACTCCAGAATCCCATCATGATCACGTTACGGCCACCAGCGGCGGGCGAGCCGATACCACCGACATTGAGGGCAAAGCATAATGTAAACATCAGGAATTTTGCCAGTGCCGGATCGTGTTTCACCTGACCCTCGGGGCTTTTGGCCGATACCGCGCCAAAATAAACCGCCGCCATCACCGGGGTCATAAATGCACACATTGCATGGGCCGAGATAAAAGACCCCACAATCGACATGCTGAGACACAAAACGAAGATTGGAACGTAAAATCCCTTGGTCCAGCCCAAGAGCCAGCTTGCCAATCGTTTATGCAACCCCACTTCTACGACGGCCACACCCATGGCAAGGACCCCCAACAGGAACATGGGGGCGTCGCCCGCAAAGGTCTTGCCTATCATACCACGGGGGAGCAGGTGCAGAAAGTAGGCTAAGATAGGCATCAGGATACCCGTCAACCCGATCGGAATAGCCTCAGTAGCAAAAAAGATGACGGCCATGGGTATAATGCCTAACACAATCATGGTTTTATGAGCAGCGCTGGCGGCGTCATGGGCTATTTCCCATTCAATCATCTTTTTGGCAAACCCGTATTTTTCCACGGATTCAACCACACTCTGCGGCGTGGGCAAGACAAAGGCAATCAGTAGAAAAACACCCACCCCTATGCACAGCCACAGAACCTTGTTTGACAGGATTCCGCCTTTACCCGCATCATGTCCGATATCTTCACTCATAAAGAAACTCCTCCTTCATTTTAGAATCTAAAATTATTAAAGGCCCGGCTTCACATCTCGCAGGTCTTCATGGTCTCAAAAATCTCTTTAAAAACGTCAGTTAACCTCAAGATACCTACTATCTTTTCTTGACTGGTCACGAGCAGAGATTGATGCCGGCCCATTACCAACTGGTGTATAGCCATTCCCAGATGGGCGTTTTCTTTTATATATTCGCCTTCTCCTGGTTCGTACATGAAATCCTTTACCTTCAATTTTGCCGCCTTGGAGCATATATTCTGAAAGGTATCGTTAAAAATGGAGTAGCGTTCCATCATTGATTTAAGAAATTGTGGGCTGAATCCTGCACGCGAGATCGTTCCGGTATCTCCCATTTCTTCATATTTGGGTTCGAGGGCTCTCAGTGCATCCAACTGACTGATTTTACCTAAAACTTTATTATTTTCGCCAAGGACCAGAACTGCCCTGTGGAGATATTGAAACCTGCTCCGGTCAAGTTCCTCATGGGCCTTTTCAAGGGCCATTACCGCCTCAAATAAGGTGGCTTCTTCGGAGACAGTTGCATATTCCTCAAGGGGCACCATTAAATCTTTTACGCTTATTTTTTCCATGCTAACCCTCCCAGATATTTTTCTTGTAATTTGCCTGCCTGACTATCCGGATCATTAATAGATGGTTTCGTAAACGGTCTCCAAAGCCTTCTCGGGAGTGACGGCCTTGGAGATTTTTAAGAGATTGCGAATAAAACAAGGCAAAAACAACAAAATGACCTGTAACAAGTTTGATTTGTTGCGTCTTTTTACACTCTAAAACGATTCAACGCAAGCAGTTTTTCAATCCTCAGATTACCCCGATGAAATAGAAAGACAAGAGGCCCCAATGGAACATCTACCAGCTTCCACGAGGTAAACATTTCATAGGGCAGGCGAAAGTTTCTCCGAATCCTGCAACATAATTTCTACGTATTTTGTGCCTTTTTGCGGCTATATCAGCATTAACTCAGAGTAAAAGCCGTGTTATTAACCGTCAACCATCAACCATTGACCAGCCGAACCAGCGTAGAATCCGGGAAATAGTCAATGATGTTAAGGCAGCCGTAATCCTGTTGTATATTGAACATTCGGGCCAGGTCCAGACCGAGGGCACTGCAGAGTATTATCCTGTTGACCGCGCCGTGCGCCACAATAGCAATGTCTTTTCCCTGTTGTTCCGATAGGATGCCTTCAAAGCAATTGCTAATTCGCTTTGAGAACTGGAGGACGGATTCACCTTCGCCCGGACCTTTAAAATTGACCAGGTCTTCCTGTCGCTTTTTCAACTCTTCGGGAAACCCATTACGGATTTCCTGCATGTTCATCCCTTCCCAGTCGCCGAAATACATTTCCCGAAGCTCCTTAAGGGAATAGAGCCGGACGTCGTGATAACTGGCTATATGACGGGCGCCCAAGGCAGATCTTTTAAGATCGCTCGAATAGATTGCACTGATTCCCACCAGGCGCAGGCGTTCGGCCACCTGCTGCATCTGTAGAATCCCGGTATCTGTCAAATCCACGTCCGTGTGGCCATAGACCGGAAAATTTTCATAACCCACAACCTGCCCGTGCCTTATAAGGTAAACCCGATTAAGCCTTTTCATGGCGACAGAGCATAAAGATTCATGAATTCAATGTCAATAACTTTGGGCATTATTGATAACCTCGTAAAAAGTCGTGAGACGCCTTTTTACTCGGCGGGGAAGGGTTACCCCTCCCCCGCCATTTATAGTGAATTCAAATGGTTCCACCCTCACCCTCCCGCTGTGCGGGATTGACGGACTTTTTACGAGTCCGTCATTATTGAAGTGCGTTAATGTTGTATTTAGTCTTGCGGCAAGATGAAAGGCAGGGTAACATGACCAATATGGAAGGGTCTAAAAAAGATTGTTTTGGCATCTTAGACAGGGTTTTTCCCATGGGGAAAGAGGGCCTGAGAGAAATTGTCCCGGACTGCTTCGATTGTCCCCATAAGAAAGCCTGCCTGCAAGCGGCCTTAGAGACAAAGGATGGTCTTGCGTTCAGGGGTAAGATCCTTGACCGAACACCTGCCGGGGGGCTGACAGGAAGGCTAAAACGATGGTCGGATAAAAAGCAACTGAATCGACTCATGAAGCAAAGGGAAACAAAGAAAAAATGATCGTGGAATTAACCTGTCCTTACTGCCGCTTCTCAAAAGAAATTCCAAAGGAAAAGATCCCTAAAGAGGTCAAGTGGGCCACGTGCCCCCGCTGTCATCAGCGGTTCAAGATCCCTGGATTTAATCCGAAGTCAGGCCCTGGCACAGCGGAAAGCGGGGAAGAGAAAGATTATGGCGGACCAGGAGAGGGACATGGAAAGGATCTCAACCGCCACGCCTCTCCCTGGGAAAACCGCTCGAATCTTGGCCTCTGGCAGGGGATTTATCAAACCTTAAAGGCCGTGCTTTTTTCTCCTGAAAAGCTCTTCAGAACCCTGACCTATAAAGGCGGAATAAAGGAGCCCTTGGCCTTCGGCCTTCTGGTGGCCTGCATTGGGGCCATGGTCGGCTTCTTCTGGGAGTTCCTGATCCTTTCAGGGGGATTACTTTCTTTTGCCTATCCCCTCTTTGGACAACTCACGGCCGCCTTGATTTTTCTGATTATAATTGTCATCATTCCGGTTTTAGTGACATTGGTCATGTTCATTTACAGCGGGATATTGCATCTGTTATTGCGCGTTCTAAGGGCAGGTCAAAACGGGTTTGAGGCCACTTTCAGGGTAGTGTCTTACTCCCAGGCCGCCCAGGTGTGGGCCTTAATCCCCTTTTTGGGTGGTCTGGTTGCCGGAATCTGGCAGCTCATAGTCCAGATCATTGGATTGCGCGAGATACATGAGACCTCCTATTTGAGGGTCATTATTGCATTTATGATACCTGTTGCCCTCATTTTTTTCCTTGTGATCGGGGTCGCGATTTTTTTGCTCCTATAGGTTGTTGAGTTGATAGTTGATGTGTCGGTTGATAAGGAGTCGCTTTTTCGGGAGAGAGTATTGGATGAAAGCCAAAATTCTCATCCCCGCTAAAAACGGGATCTTCGACCGGCCCTTGCACTTGGGACACATCAAGGGATTCACTTCATAGATCTTTTGGATCAACCTGGCCCAGTTTTTCCCGTCCTTAGATTGGCAAATGACTTTTGAGGAACGACCTTGAGGTTCTTTTCACAAAGCCATTCCCCGAATTCAAAAGCCCTCTTTCTAAACTAAGTCCACAGATCTCTCGATTATCCGTATCTCCTTTCAGTTCCCCAGAAAGCTCCTTCTTAGCAATTTTTCAATGCCCATTGAGCTTTGAATTTCCTTCTTTAGTTGACGAAACGCCTATAAGCTGACACTATTTAGCCCGTTCATCTGACATATCCTGTTATGGTTTTTTGTAACATTTTAGCCTTTTAAAAATCCGGGGACATTGCAACACTATTGAAATAGTTAGGTTTTTTGACTTTTTACGAGTTTGTCAAAGTTGATGGACTCGTAAAAAGCCAGAATGTCGGAACATGTCGTTTAGGCCCCCTCGTTTATGTCATTCCGAGCGAAGCGAGGAATCTGAATATTTAGGCTCAGGACAGGCTCCGGAAGAAATCTTATTTATTCAAACAGTTACACCTGAAAGATTTCTCGCTGTGCTCGAAATGGCAACAAAAAGAGACTTTTTAAGACTTCATCAAGTTTTAAACAGTATGGATTTGGCAGGCAATGATTCTTAATATTTTCCTCCTCTTTCTGGGTATCCTTCTCCTCTATTTCGGCTCTGAGTGGATGGTCAGGGGAGCGGCATCCTTAGCCCTTTCTCTTTCTGTGCGTCCGATGATGGTGGGGTTGACCGTAGTGGCCTTTGCCACTTCAGCGCCGGAACTCCTTGTAAGCCTCATTGCCGCGGTCAAGGGGTCTGCCGGGGTTTCATTAGGAAATATCCTGGGCAGCAATGTGGCCAATATCGGCCTGGTTTTGGGGACAAGCGCCCTTGTGAGGCCCCTGGCAGTGAACAGAAAGCTGGTACGAAGGGAGATCCCGTTTATGATCGGGGCATCCGGGCTTTTCTGGCTGGTATGCCTGGATGGCTGGATAGGAAGGATGGACGGCATCATTCTCCTGGCGGGATTGGCCCTTTTCCTGGTTTTAGGGATTATAACTGCAAAAAAAAGTGGGGACGAAAAAGAGGAAGGGCCTGACCGAGAAAGAAAAAGGCTTGTTCGGTATATTTTTTTTATCCTGATCGGCATGGCCGGATTGGTCTACGGCGCTAACCTGATTGTAAACTCGGCCATCTTTATAGCCAGACAAATAGGGCTCAGTGAAATCTTTATCGGTCTTTCCATTGTCGCGCTGGGAACCTCCCTTCCCGAGTTGGCAACATCGGTTGTGGCCGGGGCCAGAGGGGAACATGATATTTCCATCGGTAATGTTGTTGGTAGCAATGTCTTTAACGTTTGTATGGTTATCGGAACAGTCGGGCTTTTTAACCCCATGCCCGTGGAACCCGGACTTATGCGATTTGAGTTTCCGGCCATGTTCGGTTTGTGCTTGATCCTCTTTGTTTTTTGCAGGACCGGGTTCATTCTCAACAGGCTGGAGGGGATTTTCTTCATACTCAGCTTTTTTTCATTTATAGGCATCTCGTATTGGTTTGGATAAAAGGAAGATACAACTACACAGATTCACCGGTTAAGGATTCACTGCGACCAACCGTGAACCATGAACAGTGAACCTGACAACCCGAGTACAAGGAAACAACACATTGATAAATGATATCGACTATGAACACGTCCTTAATCCCTCACAATTAGAGGCGGTCATGACCCTTGAGGGTCCCGTACTTGTTATAGCCGGGGCAGGGAGCGGCAAGACAAGGACCTTGGTCTATAGAGTGGCCCGATTAGTGGAGACGGGCGTGCCCCCGGAAGAGATTCTCCTGCTCACCTTTACCAGAAAGGCGGCCCAGGAAATGTTAGACAGGGCAAGCAGTCTTTCGAATCCGAGATGCAGGTTTGTCTCTGGCGGAACCTTCCATTCCCTTGCCCTCCGGGTACTAAGGACCCATGCAGAGCTTTTAGGTTTTGCAAACTCATTCACCATCTTAGACCGCTCCGATATGGAAGAGGTCATCGGTTCCCTTGTACATGAACTCGGAATGCCAAAAGGGACACCCAGGTTTCCGAAACGGGGCACCCTGGCAAACATACTTAGCAAGGTCGCCAACCTGCAGCAGCCCATTGATGAATTCATATCAAAGGAATACGGGCAATTCATAGAGTTTACCGGGCAGATCACCAGGCTTTCAAGGCTTTACGGACATTACAAGAAGACCCATGAACTGATGGACTATGATGACCTTATCCTGAACTTGAGGAAACTCCTGGAAGAAAACGAAGAAATCCGAAGAGAACTGAGTCTTAAATATCGATATGTCCTGGTGGATGAGTACCAGGATACTAATAAAATCCAGTCGGACATAGTCAAATGGCTGGCCAATAGCCACAAAAACATCATGGTCGTGGGCGATGACTCCCAATCCATTTACTCTTTCAGGGGGGCCAACTACAAAAACATGTTTGACTTTCCTTCACTGTACCCCGGCGCAAAGATCATCAAATTGGAGGAAAACTACCGGTCCACACAACCCATTTTGACTTTGACAAATGCCCTGATGGACCAGGCAAATGAAAAATATACCAAGTGTCTCTTTACAAAACGGGAAAGTGGCACAAAGCCAAAGATCATTGATACAAAAACGGGACCGGAACAGGCCACGTTTGTCTGCCGGTATATCAAAGAACAGATACAACAGGGCCTGTCCACCAGCGACTTTGCCATATTGTTCCGGGCCGGGTATCATTCCTTTGAACTGGAAGCGGAATTGACCCGGCAGGGGTTTCGCTATGTAAAATACGGAGGCTTCAAGTTTCTGGAGTCTGCCCATATCAAGGATTTCTTGGCCCACCTCAGGGTGGGGATTAACAGGGATGAGGCCGTAAGCTGGGTTCGTATACTCAGACTTGTGAACAACGTGGGCTACGCCAAGAGCCAGGCCATTATTCAATGGATGAGATCGAACCGGATTCCCCCGGAGCAGCTTGGAAAGTGGCCCGGCGCAGGCAAAAAGGAAGGCGGCCTAAAACCCTTAGGCAAACTCCTGACCCGTTTAGCATCTAAAAAGATGAACCCTCAAGAGGCCGTGGAACGGGTCATGGAATATTACGTCCCTATTTTAAAGGAGAGATTCGATGATTATCCCCGCCGGCAAAAGGAATTAGAACAATTGCTCCCCATGGCCGGCCGCTACAAAAAACTGAAAGGCTTTTTAGACGACCTGGTCCTGGATCCCCCCACCAGCTCTGCGGACGTGGATCTGGAAAAAAAGGGCGAGGCCCTCACCCTTAGCACGGTTCATTCTGCAAAGGGGCTTGAATGGCCGGTAGTTTTTATTATCTGGGTCATGGAAGGCCGATTTCCTTCGGCTAAGGCGTACAGCAATCCCTTAGACCTTGAAGAGGAACGCCGGCTTATGTACGTGGCCGCCACACGGGCCAAGGACCAGTTGATCATGTGCTATCCCGGACAGGAGTCCATACCTGCGTGGCAGCTTGCAGAGACAGGTCCTGGAAACGGACTTTCTTCCTTTATCAGAAGTCTCCCAGGCTACGTGATATCCCATGAATCACCAGGATTTCAAAAGACATTTTTCAGCCGCAAACAGCGCAACATAGGATCGGGTCATTCCCGGCCAAAACAGGAAGAACCGCCCGGTCTTTCCCAGGGTGACAGGGTCAGCCATCCGGCATTCGGCCCCGGTGTCATCTCAAAGCTTGTGGGGCAGGAAAAGGTGGAGGTGCTTTTCAAAAACGCGGGCCGTAAACTCCTCCACTTGGAGTACACCACCCTTGA
>JAIOSR010000099.1 GCA_021107495.1 Desulfobacterales bacterium
GTCCATCAATCCCGAATAGCGGGAGAGTGGGGGTGGAACCATTTGAATTCACTTTAAATGGCGGGAGAGGGGAAACCCTCCCTCGCCGAGTAAAAAAGCGCAAAGCGACTTTTACGAGGTTATCAAAATTAGTCCAGATCCAACTTCGCTTTACACCGATTGCATTTCACAACACCCCGAAAAACTTTATTGCCGCATTCAGGACAGATATAGCGGGCTTCTTCATCTTGAATCCATTTTACAGTACCAGCCTCTCGCCAATATGGAATAGCCCTCAAAATAACCTTTTTCCCAACAGTCATCGGGAAGTTTTCAATATACTGACAGGGAAATTCATCGCACTCATGACATCCAGTGTGCCCTTTTTCATTGGTGCAGTCCTTGACCTCACATTGCCGGCAATAAATGAAGACATTATCAGACAAGCATCCATCGCATTGAATATCTTCTATTGAAAGATTTTCGCTATTGGGAAGATTACCCTTTCCGGGAACTCCTCCCTTGTAAAGGTTCAAGAGCCCCTCCTTGAATTTTTGATTATTATCATGGTGAGCGATATAAATGGCACAGACTCCGCAATAGAGGCCACAGGGTGCAACAAAATCCGGATTTATTTTCATTATTACAATCCTCCCATTCATCAGCTTTCTAATATTGCAAATGGCCGGCACAGGTGTTGTGTAGGCCTGACAACTATGTTCTTTATTCTTTTGAAAAATGGAACCTATTTCCTGGATTAAGCATTAAAGCTTCCATATTTGGAGCGGCATAAAGAACCATAAGCCTTTTTGTCGTCCGCTGTTCAAAACATTGGAACAGGATAACTCTTTGAAATCAAGTCAGAATCGCTGTCAACAGCCATAGGGCTCGTTGACATGCAATGCGAAAAAAGAAAACATTGTTTTGTTAATCCATAATTCTAACATTGACACCGGGCGGCCTTATAAGGGTTAGGCTTCGAGTCCATCTAATGCAACGCTCTTAATTTTGGAAAGTTCGGCTGTCATCCTGTTCTCAGCATACCACAAATCATAAGCCTGCTGCATGCGTAACCAAAGCCCAGGCCCATTGCCCGCAAACTTGCCAATCCTAAGAGCCATTTCGATGGTAATTGGATGAGTACAGGCTAATATACGGTGAAGTTGCTGACGAGAAACACCGAGTCGCCTTGCTGCTTCACTAACCGACAGTCCAAGACTTTTAAGCACATCTTCACGCAAAATCTCACCGGGATGCACTGGAGGCCTTTTTAAAGGGCGTTTAATAAAATATTCTCCCATAGCTTTACCCTCTCAATGATATTGTTCAAGATCTACCTTCAATGCATCACCGTCTTCCCATTCAAAGGTGATACACCATGGGCCATTGACATGAATACTAAAACGCTTTGGCATTCCTTGAAGGCCGTGAAAATTGAAGCCTGGCACATTCAGTTCTTTCAATGATTCCGCCTGATCTAAAGCATCTAAACGTCTTAGGGACCGCGATTGTAAATCCTGCCTCACCTTACGGGAGCGACCACGCTCAAACAGTTCGGCGAGCCCCTTATGTTTAAAGCTTTTTACCATATCTTGGATTGTATCATAAACTGTTACAGTGTCAACAGGAATGTTACATGTTTTCAAATAGACTGGATTATTATGAAGAGAGCCGAATCGGGATAGAGGGAAGCTTCACGACGCCCCTCCTACCGCATTTACTCGTCTCTTGTGAGGAACGGCACAGGTGTCAGGCCTACACATTTCACATATTTCAGCATTCATGAAAACTTTTGGAACAAATCGACACCCGGCCTAAACTTCTGTAATGCTGTTTGTTTTTGTCAATTGTGCAGGCCTCACACCTATGTCCTTCCTAGGGTTTTCATTCGCTTAACATTTTTAAATTACTAATTAAAACAGTCAATCTCTATTGTCTTATTTCAAAATTGACAAAAAAATTCCAAATCGATAAAATAGAAACAAGTTAAATAAACAAAAATATGGGAGAATTTTTTAAAATGATAAATTATACTGCAAAATATATCAAAATAAGTTCCGGGTATATGGGACAATTGGTAGAGTGGCCTGAGGTTGTCACCGAAGGAGAAGATCTCGAACATTGCCGTGAGATGCTGCGCGATGCATTGAATGAGATGCTGCTTTCATACCAACAACTCGGCAAGGAGATCCCTCTCGGAAATGCACTCATCGAGCAACTCCCCATAGAGGTTGAAAGTGTCAGCCAAGCGTCGTGATTTAGTTCGACATATTGAAGCGAACGGATTCCATCTCCTCAGGGAAGGAGCCAACCACTCCATCTATACTAATGGCAAAAAGGTAATTCCAGTCAAACGCCACAAACAGGCTGCCATCCAAACAATATTTTAAATATCCCTGATATGAACACATTCGTATCAAGGATAGTTCTCATTTCTTTTTTCCTCGAGCTACTAAAACGGCATCGCTAATATCAGACTTTTTAATTCCGGCTTGTTTTCCTTTCTTTCTGGCATCAGCAATAAGGTCACCAAATTCATCAAGGTTTGGCGGCGCTATGTTCTTAAGGATGACAACATCCTTTTCGCCTACGACGACAGACTGAGCCCCAGCCTTTAAATTTAGTTGTTTCCTTATATTTTCAGGAATAACGACTTGCCCTTTTGAAGACATTTTGGTTGTTGAGACATTTGCCATACTAAACCTCCATGATTTAATTATCTTACTGGTAAGATTCTATGGCAATCCAGATCAAAAAGCAAGTCCCTAATTTGGTATGATGTAAAGAAGCGAACGTTTTCTTCAGCAGGCGCGGCTTCTTGCATTCCGCTGAAAGAAAATATTATAGCCACGGTTTTTTGCCTTTGATATAGCTTTCAACGGCCTCAAACGGTTTTCCGTATCCCTTTTTATCAGGCGATAGGTAAGAATAGATTCCATCGTTGATAGACATTTCAAGTGCGTTGATCTGTTGGGGTGAATATGATCCCAAAGTCAAAC
>JAIOSR010000521.1 GCA_021107495.1 Desulfobacterales bacterium
CACCCAATCCTTATGATAGAAAGATCTTGCCCCACATGGTCGTGCAGGTATCCCGAGATCCTTTGCCGTTCATTTTCTTGGGCCTTTAACAGTTCCTGACTGAGGATATGAATCCGTTCTTCAGCCAGCTTCCGATTGGTAATATTCCTGGCAACCTGGAGAAAGCCCTCAATGTCACCCTCTTCATTTTTGAGGGGCACACTGTAATTCTCCCAGTAGCTTTCCCCTTCAAAACCCTTTATGCTGAGATGATGTATGACAGCCCCTTCAATTTGGCCCGTTTCCCTTGCCCTTACGGTCGGGCATCCCTCACAAGGCGTATCCCTGCCCACGAAAATCTCATGGCAAGTCCGGCCTACCAGATTTTCAGGAGACACACCAGGCAGCGTGGCTGTCGTTCTATTGGCCCAAATGATTTTTATGTCCTTATCAACATAACGAATCCTGTCAACAGAGGCATCAAGAATTGCACTCTTCTGTGCCTCGCTCTCGCGGAGCGCATCTTCCGCCCGCTTTCGTTCCGTGATGTCCTGAATCATTGCCTGCCAGCAAGGTTTACCCTTAAACTGTATTAGTCTCAGGCTGAGGAGAGCATCATAGGGCGTACCATCTTTACGCTTGAAACGAACCTCTGCCTGGTCGATAAAACCCTGCCGTCGGGCCATAGCAAATATCCTGTTCCTTTCATCCGGAGCGTAGAAAATGCCGGCCATATTCCCTATCCCGGCTATACCCTCCCGAGTATAACCTCCGGGACGAAGCATGGCGTCATTAAAGTCAATTATATTGCCGTACTCATCACCGATACCAAGGCCCAATGGTGCGTTTTCAAAAAGATTACGATATTGCTCTTCATGTTCCTTCAGGGCTTCTTCTCTCTTTTTGCGATTAGTCGTGTCTCTAAAATAAACCAGTGAGACCGGCTCTCCACGATAAATAGATTTGGTTGCTGATACCTCAAGATAGATGGCCTTACCATTCCTTCGAATACCCTTGCACTCATACGTGGACGGCGCAGGTTTACCCTGCTGTCTCAGACGGTTGAATTCGGTCACCCGCTCGTGGTCTTCAGGATGGATCGTCATGGATATCGGCCTTCCCACTATTTCCTCGGGTCCATCATAGCCAAAGATCTCCACTAATTTTGTATTTGCATACAGGTAATTGTCTCCCCTGACAATGGCGATGCCGTCATTAGAGTGTTCAATGGCCGTTCTATAGTGTTCCTCTCTCTCACGTAGTGCTTCCTCGGCCCGTTTTCGCCCGACGGCTTCTTTCTCTAACTCCCTGATCTTTTGCTCCAATTTTTCATAGGCTGGTTTTTTGGCCATTGGAATTTCCTCCGCATGCCCCGCCATTATGGACTGATGCCGATACCTATTGAGCTATTACCGCATAATTTTACAATTATACCTTAACAGGCTGTGAACCGTCAAATTGACATGCTTCCATAACAGGTTCGAGTCGAAGTTGTGAAAAAAACAAAAAAGATGAAAGAGTCAATCTCTACAAAAGCTGAGACGCAAATTATCCTCTATGCCTTAATTTAGGGATTGAAGTTTTGACGCATAAGTGCTATCAATTTAAACAAAAATATGTTTCTTCGACGCCATGTTATTATTTAGGAGATAAAATGACATGAAGAGAACCCTCGCGGTAGTAATGGCCGGAGGAAAGGGTGAACGGCTGATGCCCCTGACAAGGGACCGGTCCAAGCCTGCTATTCCATTTGGTGGCATTTACCTTCTTATTGATCTTGCCCTGTCCAACTGTATCAACTCCGAAATATACAAAATCATTGTTCTGCCCCAGTACAAATCCCAGACCCTGATGCAGCATCTTGAAGGGGGGTGGAACATCTTCAGCGCCGATTTAGGTCATTATCTGAAGATAGCGCCGCCCCAGATGATGGCCGGGGAAAAGTGGTACCAGGGCACGGCAGACTCCATACGTCAGAATCTTTATCTGATCGAAGAGGAATCCCCCGAGTATGTCCTTACCCTTTCGGGTGACCACGTTTACAAAATGGATTATACCCGCTTTAAGGCATACCACGAAGCCCATAAGGCGGACGTGACCATCGCGGTCATTGAGCAGGGAAAAGACATGGCTGGCCAGTACGGTATTTTGGAGGTGGACAAGCGATTCCGGGTCAAGGGGTTTCAGGAAAAACCCAGAAACCCCAAGACCATTCCAGGAGACAGCGGCCATGTCCTGGCCTCCATGGGGATATATATATTTAAGACAGAGGTCTTGATTGACTTGCTCCGGAAGGACGACCGGTCCGATTTCGGCAAGCACCTCCTGCCCGGCATTCTCGATACCCACCGTGTCATGGCCTATCCTTACCGCCGGGAAAACAAGATCCGGGATATGATTGCCTACACCACCACAAAGGGGATGCGCAGGGAGAAGACGGTTGAGAGCATTCGAGACTCGGGCTACTGGCGGGATGTGGGCACCCTGGACTCTTACTGGAATGCCAACATGGATCTTACAGGTGTAGATCCATACTTCAATATGTACGGAAGGCACTGGCCCATTAGAACTTTTCAACGGCAGTACCCGCCGGTCAAAACAGTGTTTGCCAGTGAATCCGGAGCCAAACCCCGCGCTGGGCGCGCCCTGGATTCCTTAGTGGCCCACGGCTCGATCATCAGCGGGGGGATTGTACGCAACAGTGTGCTTTCATACAATGTTTTTGTTCAAAGCTGGGCCTCTGTGGATGAATCCGTCATCCTGGAAAATGTTGTTTTAGGGCGCCACGCGCGGATCAAGAAGGCCATTATCGGCAACGGCGTACAGATTCCCCCCCATACTGAAATAGGGTATCATCCAAGACAGGACAGGGATCGCTTTACTGTGACTCCCAGGGGGATTACTGTTGTGAAACGGGAAGATTTTATGTAACCTAAAATAAGCGGTTCAAGGTTCAGGGTTCAAGGTTCAAAGGTTTTAGTCCATTGAAATCCATCAGCCATAGAAGTTAAAAGTGTCTAAAGTGATCTAAAGTTCATAAAGTTATGGAGTTGCTTTGCTCCACTGATTTTATATAATTGACAGAATTCCTTAACTTTAGCTCACTTCAAACTTTAGTTCACCTCAAACCCATGCAATTTAGAAGTGAAACACCTGTCCGCCGTACAAGACTTTGGCAGGCCGGTTGGGTGAAAAATGCGTATCGTCTTTGCTGAGGTATCATTCTTTTGATATCAGAGAGTTAGGTCTCTTTAACCGTGAACCGTGAACGTTGAACCGCTTTACCTATGTGTAAGGAAAATTCATGAAAGCAAAAATCAAATATAATGTAGTCCCCAACCTCCCTTCACAGTTGGAAATCCTGAGGAGTCTGGCTTATAATCTGTGCTTCAGCTGGAAAGACGAAATATGGGAGATATTCCAGCGCCTTGACCCTGGGCTCTGGGTGAAATGCGGGAACAACCCGGTGCTGATGTTGGGCCTTATCAGCCAGGACCGGTTGGACGAATTATCTCGTGACCAGGGCTTTGTGGCCCAATTAGAGAGGTTGGGTGAGGATCTCGAACGTTACCTGTCTCAACCCCGCATACATGCCGAGGATTATTCTGCCGAAGCGCCGTTTCAGGCGGCCTATTTTTCGGCCGAGTTCGGTCTGGCCGAATGCCTGCCGGTTTACTCCGGAGGCCTGGGTGTCCTGTCCGGTGATCATCTCAAATCCGCCAGTGACCTGAACGTACCTCTTGTTGGCGTGGGCCTTTTGTACCAGGAGGGCTATTTCAAACAATATCTGACCTCCGACGGCTGGCAGATGGAAACATACCCGGTCAACGACTTTGACAATATGCCAATCCAACTGGTCAGGGATCAGGAGGGAACCCCCCTGAGCGTTTCAGTTGACTTTAAGGGCAAACCGGTAAAGGTTCTTATCTGGCGAATCAACGTGGGGAGGGTGCCACTGTACATGCTTGATACTAATGTCCCTGTCAATCCACCCGAGTTTCGCGGCACAACAGGCCAGCTTTACGGGGGGGACAGGGAGATGCGGCTCAGGCAGGAAATCGTCCTTGGAATTGGTGGTGTTCGTGCTCTCAAGGCCTTAGGGATAGAGCCAACGGTTATCCATATGAACGAAGGTCATTCAGCCTTTTCCGCATTAGAGCGCATCAACATGCTGAGAAGGGAAAGGGGCCTTTCATTCGACGAAGCCCGGGAGGTGGTCCTTGCAAGCACGGTCTTCACCACCCATACCCCGGTCCCTGCCGGAAATGACGTCTTTGATCCCGGGCTGATCAGAGATTACCTTGAGCAATATACCAAGGAACTGGGCATAAACTTCAAGGTATTGCTTGGTTATGGGCGCCTCGATCCCAGGAACGAAGAGGAGCCCTTTGGCATGACGACCCTTGCCCTGAGACTCTCAGCCCATACCAATGGGGTAAGCCGGCTCCATGGCCTTGTTTCCAGGGCCATGTGGCAGGATGTCTGGCCTCACCATCCGGTTGAGGACGTACCTATTGATTATATAACCAACGGCATCCATGTTCCCACCTGGATATCCAAAGACATGGGCGGGCTGTTCGACCGATATCTGGGCCCTAACTGGTCTGAAGACCCTGACAGTGAAAGACTCTGGGATCAGGTGGACCAGATCCCTGATACTGAATTGTGGCGGACCCACGAACGGTGCCGGGAACGACTGGTGGGCTTTACCCGCCGTCGCCTGGCCAGGCAGCTCAAGAACCGGGGAGCATCTACGGCCGAGATACAGGCCGGAAGTGAAGTCCTGACGCCCGACGCCCTGACCATAGGTTTTGCCCGGAGGTTTGCAACTTACAAGAGGGCAACCCTACTCTTCAAGGATACGGACCGTCTGGACAGAATAATCAATCATCCTGATTTCCCGGTACAGATCGTCATCGCGGGAAAGGCCCACCCCCAGGACAACGAAGGCAAGGAGTTCATTAAGACAATCATACATTTGGCCCGTGAGGAGCGCTTTCGCCGGCGCATAGTCTTTTTAGAAGGCTATAATCTTTATGTGGCCCGGTATCTGGTCTCCGGGACCGATATCTGGCTTAACACCCCGCGCCGGCCACTTGAAGCGTGCGGGACCAGCGGCATGAAGGCCCTGGCCAACGGATCTTTGAACCTCAGCACATTAGATGGGTGGTGGGACGAGGGTTATCACCGGGAATTCGGCTGGGCCATAGGTCACGGAGAGGTCTACAAAGACCATGAGGCCCAGGATGATATCGAGAGTCGGGATCTCTACAATATCCTGGAAAAGGAAGTCGTGCCGCTTTTTTACCAGCGAGGGAGCGATGGTATTCCCCGGGACTGGGTAAAGAAAATGAGGGCCGGTCTAAGGAAATTAGTCCCGATCTTCAACGCCCACCGCATGGTGCAGGAGTATATGACCCGTTACTACCTGCCCTGTTCAAGACGTTTCAACAGTTTATGCAGTAGCGACTTTACCGGCTCAAAAGAACTTTCAGCATGGCGGCAAAAGCTGATGACCGGTTGGCGTGAAGTCTCCATAGAGGAGGTGGCTTCCGGTGACGGTCTTGAAAGACGCGTGGGCCAGGAGCTTGAGGTGGTAGCCAGGGTGAGGCTCGGTTCCCTGCTGCCGGAAGATGTTATCGTGGAGGCATATTATGGGCGCATAGATCAAAAAGGGGAATTCGCAGACAGGGAAACGGCCACACTGGACGTGGTGGACTCGGGCGACGGGCTTTATACATACCGCGGTCAGATCCCTTCTCTCAAAACAGGCCGTTTTGGCTACACGGTTCGCGTCATGCCGAGCCATAAAAGACTTGAGAACCGTTTTTCCATGGGTCTGGTGACATGGGCGTAAGGACATGTTGGAGGTAAGAGTTGCGGGTTACAACTTTGAATTTATCCACCACATTAACCAATAAAGAAATGAAAGGCCTTGTTTCCGGCGAGTCTGCCGATCCTTTTACACTCTTAGGCGCTCACCAGTTAAAGCTCAAGACCGGGCCTGCAACTGCCGTCCGGGCATTGTTGCCCGGGGCAAAAAGCGTCAATGTCTTAGACCTTGATCCTGACAGGGAAATCGAGGCCCGTTTGATAGACGATAAGGGGCTCTTTGAAGCGGTCATTGCAGGAACCAGGGAGATTGCACCCTACCGTCTGAAAGTCGATTTCGGCACTGGTCTTAAGTCCACCTTTTACGACTGCTATTCCTTCTGGCCGATGCTCACGGAGGATGATCTATATCTCTTCAACCAGGGAAATCACTACAAAATTTATGAAAAGTTAGGAGCCCATCCCTTAGAGCACCAAGGCGTCAGTGGCGTCCTTTTTGCCGTGTGGGCACCTTCCGCGACCCGCGTGAGTCTGATAGGCGATTTCAACCAGTGGAACGGCCTGAGGCACCAGATGCGCAGCCGAGGAGCTTCAGGGGTCTGGGAATTGTTTGTTCCCCACTTGTCAGAGGGCCTGTTCTACAAGTTCGAAATCCAGACCCGGGAAGGGACGCTCCTTATCAAATCAGACCCGTTTGCCTTCCATTTTGAAAGACGTCCCAAGACCGCGGCCATTGTCCATGATCTCGATAATTTCACCTGGACGGATCAGGAATGGATGGCCAAGAGGGCCGCTCAGAACCCCTTGAACCGGCCTGCTGCCATATACGAGATCCATTTGGGCTCCTGGCGACGCAGGGGCGAAGATGATAACCGTTGGCTCACCTACCGTGAAGCCGCAGATGAACTCATTCCTTATGTCAAGGATATGGGTTTTAACTACATCCAGTTTATGCCATTGGCCGAACACCCCTTTGACGCCTCCTGGGGGTATCAGGTTACCGGCTATTATGCGGCTACCTCCCGACACGGTACGCCGGAAGACCTGATGTATCTTATTGACCGCTGCCACGCCGAGGGACTGGGCGTTCTTCTCGACTGGGTCCCGGCCCACTTCCCAAAGGACCCCCATGCCCTTGAGTATTTTGACGGCACACACCTGTTTGAACACGCTGATCCCCGCCAGGGGCTGCACCGGGACTGGGACACGCTGATTTTCAATTACGGTCGGGATGAGGTCAGAAACTTCCTTACGGCCAACGCCCTTTTCTGGCTGGATAAATACCATATCGACGGGCTTCGGGTAGACGCAGTGGCCTCCATGCTTTATCTTGATTACTCACGCGAGGAAGGGGCCTGGATTCCCAACCGCTACGGCGGAAGGGAAAACCTAGAGGCAATTAAATTTATAAAAAATTTGAATGCCAAGGTTTTTGAGCTTTTTCCCGGGGTTGTCACCATTGCCGAGGAGTCCACTGCCTGGCCCGGTGTCACCCGCCCCGTCCATTTAGGGGGCTTGGGTTTTATGTTTAAATGGAACATGGGCTGGATGCACGACATGCTCACCTTTATGTCAAAAGACCCTGTCCACCGCCGTTTCCACATGAACAAGCTGACCTTTGCACTGCTTTATGCCTTTCATGAAAATTTTGTCCTCCCCCTTTCCCACGATGAGGTAGTCCACGGCAAGGCGTCTCTTCTCTCCAAGATGCCCGGGGATGAGTGGCAAAAATTTGCCAACCTGCGCCTGCTTTTGGGTTATATGTATGGCGAACCTGGGAAAAAAACCTTGTTCATGGGGGCCGAATTGGGCCAGTGGTCTGAGTGGGACCACGATAAGGAACTTGAATGGGACCTTCTTCAGTACGAATCTCACCGTGGCATGCAGAGTTTTGTGAGGGACTTAAACCGGGTCTATTGCTCGGAACCGGCCCTTTTCGAACAGGACTTTGATCCCGAAGGGTTCGAGTGGATCGATTTTAGGGACTCGGACGCCAATGTTGTCTCCTTTATCCGCAAAGGAAATGACCCGGACCAGTTTCTGGTCTTTGTATTCAACTTCACACCCGTCCCGCGTATGGATTACCGTGTTGGTGTGCCACGCGAAAGCTTTTATCGAGAGGTCATCAATTCTGATTCAGCAGTTTACGGTGGTTCAAACTTGGGCCTTGAAGGCGGCGTCCCTGCCGCGGCCCGTCCCTGGCACAACCAGCCCTGTTCCCTGTGTCTTAACATTCCACCATTGGGTATGCTTATCCTTAAGCCCGATAGGACATAAGGGCCCTTAAAGGTTTTGACATTTTACACCTTCAGGTAGTCAAGGAATAAATTTATTGTTTTTAGGATCATCTCCAAAAGAGTTGATCTAAATGAAGGGTTCAAGGGGCCAAGGGTTCGAGTGACCCGCCACAGAACAGGCGGATAAAAATGCTAAAAAATTGGAAAGAGTTGAAAGTCTGGGAAAAGTCATAGGAACAGTGTTTAGATATATGGAATAACAGCAAAATTTCCAAAGGAAGAAAGATACGTTAAACAAAGAAATAGAGGAAATCGAAAGAATGTTGAAAGTGCTGATAAAGTCTTTAGAAAACAAATAGCTTGTCGAAGATCCCGTTGACTTTCACGGGGAACCCTTGACTCCTAGAATCTTTGGATCCTCTTCTCCAACCAAATTGGAGAAGAACCAAAAGGAATAATCATGATTGTTGATAATCTTGCTAAAAATTTTGGTACAATTTTTAATCCCGAAGCAGTAGCTGTTATAGGGGCCTCGTCGACGTTTGGAAAATGGGGCCAGTTGATCCTCAGCAACATCCTGGCAGGTAATTTTGAGGGAAAGGTTTTCCCCGTGAACCCAAAGGAAAAATCCATATGCGGCCTACCCGCATATAAGCGGCTTACGGATATACCGGAGCCCGTGGACCTGGCCTTTATTACCACGCCTGCCGGCACCATTCCTGATATTTTGGAGGAATGTGGTGAAAAAGGGGTGAAAGGCGTTGTGTTAATCACCTCCGGGTTCAGCGAGACGGACGAGGAAGGGAAACGGTTTGAGAAGCATATCACATCAATGTGCAGGGAAAAGGGTCTGGCCTTAATAGGACCCAATACCATGGGGATCATATGTCCTTACGTAAAACTTTTCGCCACCGGGTCCCACACGAGGCCCAGAGAGGGTTCCGTGGCCTTTGTGTCCCAGTCGGGAAATCTGGGTCTTCAGCTTGTCCACTGGGCCGAGGAGCAGGGGATCGGTGTTTCTCTTTTTGTGGGTTCGGGAAACGAGGCCATGTTTTCCTGTACCGATTATATCGAATATTTAGAGCATGATCCCCGAACCGGAATCATAGTTCTGTATATGGAAAACATGGGAGGAGGCAAGCATTTTCTGGACGTAGTCAGGAAAGTACATCGCAAGAAACCCGTGATCCTTTTAAAAGGGGGCCGGACAGAAGCGGGACGCACTGCCGCGGTCTCCCATACCGGTTCCATGGGAGGGAATCAGGCCGTATTCAGGGCCGCCTGCCGCCAGGCAGGCCTTCTGGATGTAAGGTTCCCGACGGAGTTGCTTGATTTGTCCGCGGGTTTTTCATCCCTCCCTCTTGCCAGAGGTAACCGTGTCGGCATCGTCACCTTAGGCGGTGGATGGGGAGTGGTGACTGCTGACGAGTGCAATCTGAGGGGGCTTGTGATTCCCGATATTCCGGATAGTATAGTTGAAACCATTGGCAAATATCTTCCGCAGTTTTGGAGCAAAGGAAACCCTGTTGATCTTGTGGGGACCCAGGACCTTGAGGTACCCATCGTGGCGGTTGAAGAGCTCTTGAAATGGGACGGAATTGACGCGGTAATAAGCCTTGGAATCGTTGGCCGGCTTGAGCTCGTTCGCTCGCTTATTGTGTCCACGCGTGAGGTAGATGCCTCCATCTCTTCGGAATTTTTGGACCAGATGAGTGCTCTCAGCCGCGAATATGAAAAGGGCTATATCGCCAAAATAGTGGAATTAATGGAGATCTACGAGAAGCCGGTAATCGGCGTTTCCCTGGCCAACACAAATGAAGGGACAGTCCGGCCCGTGGCCGGGAAAAAATACAGCGGCGTTTTTTACCTGACCCCGGAGAATGCCGTTAATGTCTTAGCCAGAATGGTCGATTATCACCGGTTCGTTAGTTAGAGCTCATCCAAAAACTGACGTTTTTGGATGAGCGCTATGAGCCATCAGCTTTCGGCTTTCAGCAAAGGACATTGAAAACAAGGTGTTGGCTGATTGCTGATCGCTGACCGCTGAAAGCTCCATCCGGAAATAGGTTATTTATGGGTGGACACTAGTTAGTGTCAGCTTATTCAGTTTGTAATATATCCCGCCTAATGACATCAGTTCTTCGTGCCTTCCCTGCTCCACGAGCCGGCCATGGTGCATTACTAATATCCGGTCTGCATTCCTGATTGTGGAGAGCCTGTGGGCCACGATCAGGGTGGTTCTTTTGTCTGCCATCCGTAAGATTGCATCCTGGATAAGACTTTCGGTGGCCGGATCCACATTAGATGTGGCCTCATCCAGGATTAGCAATTGAGGTTTTAGTGCCAGGGCCCTGGCAAACGACAAGAGCTGTCTTTCACCGGCAGAAAGGGTGGACCCGCCTTCACCGATTTCATGGTTAAAACCTTCAGGGAGCCTACGTATAAAGGGGAGTGCATTTACCTCTCCGGCTGCCAGTTCAACGGCCCTGGCATCTATTTCTTCGCGGCCCAAAGAGATGTTTTCGGCTAAGTTCCCCGCAAAGATAAAAACGTCCTGCATGCACAGCCCCATGTTTTTGTGCAGCCGGCTGTTTGACCATTTCCTGAGATCAATACCATCCAGAAATACCGTTCCCATGTCCGGATCATAGAATCGTTCGATCAGGTTCATCAACGTGGTTTTGCCCGATCCCGTCGCCCCCACAATGCCGACCGTTTCGCCGGGCTTAATTTCAAAAGAAATGTCTTTCAGCACAGGGCGACCTTTTTCGTAAGAAAACGAAACCTTTTCGAAAACCAGATGTCCCTTGATTCCGGACGGGGCCGGGGAATGTTCCGATTCCGGGATCTCCTCCCCGTGATCCATGAATTCGAATATGCGCTCGGTAGATGCCATGGCCGATTGCATGATGTTATATTTCTCAGAGATATCCCGAATGGGTTTGAAGAACATCTGGATGTAACTGATAAATGCGACCAAAGACCCAAGTGTCAACTGTTCCTGGATAACCTTACCGCCTCCGTACCAGATCAAAAGGGCAACGGCAATGGACGAAAACAGCTCCATGACAGGCATGAAGACTGCAAAAACGCGTATCTGTTTCATACCGGCCAAATAATTTTCGTGGTTGATCCGGCCGAAGATGTCCATTTGAAACTTTTCCCTGACAAAGAGCTGTATCACGCGCATCCCGGTAAGACGTTCCTGGAGAAAGGAGTTTATTCTTGCAACCGTGGCCCGGAGTTCCCTGAATGCCTCCCTCGCCATTGTGCTGAAAAGCAATGTCAGCCCGAAGATGAAGGGAAGAAGGACAAAGGACAACAGGGCCAGTCGCCAGTTGAGACATAAGAGTACCGCTAAGATGCCGGTTACAAGGAAAAAATCCTTGAACAGCGTAACAACGACCGACTTAAACATCTCATTGAGGTTTTCAATATCATTGGTCACCCGTGTGACCAAACGGCCGATTGGATTTTGAACAAAAAAGCTTATGGCCCGGGATTGCATTCGCTGGAAAAGCCTTAGACGGATATCCTGCATGATGTGTTGACCCGTGTATTCAAGCAGGTAAAATTCCGCGTAATTCAGCCCGAACGATAAAATGAGAAAGAAAATAAATACGGCCCCGATCAGGGCAACACCCCGTATATCTCCGGCCCTGATTTGCAATATTTTTTCATCAGGAAGGCCTTCAATAATTTGATAAGGGACAAGGATGGAACCATCGGCCATCTCGCAAATGGTCCCTCGGCCCTTTTCGAGCCCGTTCATGTCCGGAACATCAGGCCCTGTTCTATATAAACTCTCCGGTTCAATTACTCCACGGGATTTATAGACATGGATATCCCCGGGATCTATTTTTTTCAATTCCTGATTAGAAATAAAGGACAAGGATCCGTCCAGGCTTTTGTCCAGGAGATGTCCGTACCGCTTTAGAAGTTGGTTGGTCTCAACATCCGTCAATACTTTCATGTTCACACGATACCAGGATGAGAGGATATACTGATCAATGGCAATTTTTGAAAGGTAGGGCACGGCTAAATCAAAAAGGGTGATCAGGATTGTGAGGAAAAGCGCGCCTATGATGGTTCTTTTATAAGGAGCGGAATAGGGCAGCAGCCGCTTCAAAAGCTTGAAGTTGTAAGGCTTTCCTAATTTCCCTTCTTCCATGTATCCGTATTCACCGAACATAAGTCTTGGTTTCCCTGTTACTCCAGTTCCTGTTCAAGGATCTGCTTTTCATAGAGTGAGGCGTACAGACCTCGCTGTTTTAACAGTGATTTATGGTTCCCGATTTCGACTATTTCCCCCTGTTCAAATACCACTGTCCGGTCAGTACGGCTGACAGTTGAAACCCTGTGGGAGACAATCAGGTTGGTCTTCTGTCTCCTCAATCCCAGAATCCGATTCAGTATCCGTTCTTCGGTGCGCGTATCCACCATGGAAAGGGCATCGTCCAGGATCAGGATCGGCGGGTCGGAAATGAGCGCTCTGGCGATTGTCAGGCGCTGTCTCTGGCCTCCTGAAAGGGTAATCCCGCGCTCGCCCAGGAGGGTATCAAGCCCATTTTCAAATTCCTGTATATCTTCAAATATATTTGCGGCGCGAAGGGCCGCTTCCAGGTCCTCTTCCGGCACATTGGGCCTGCCGAACAGGACATTGTTGCGCAAGGTATCGGAGAAAATAAAGACGTCCTGGGTCACGAAGCCGATGTTTTTCCTCAGCGTTTTCAAGGGAATTTCCCGAATATCCCGACCGTCTACAAAGAGGGTCCCGGCAGGCACGTCTAAAAGACGGGGTATTGCGTTTAAAAGGGTGGTCTTGCCCGATCCGACGGGCCCTACCACGGCAACTGTTTCCCCGGCTTCCATTTCCATCCTGACATCTTTCAGGGCATCATCTTTCTTTCCGGGATATCTGATGCTGAGGCCCTTGACCGAGATTTCTCCCCTGATTCCGGGCATGAACCGGGGTTGCGAGGTATCTTTGATCTCAGGGACCTCATCGAGGATGCGGTTGATCCGGCGCATGGAGGCAGATCCCCTCTGGATCAGATTGGTGACCCATCCCATGGCCATCATTGGCCAGGTCAGGAGATTCAGATAGCTTATAAAGGCCACGAAATCACCTGGTGTAATATCTCCTAAAATGGTCAATTGCCCGCCCAGCCAGATCAAAATAGCAAGACCGATATTCGTGAACACGGCCATCATTGGAAAAAAGAACCCGAGTGTCCTGGCCAGATGCATGTTTTCTGAGATGTACTTCCGGCCTAATGTCCTGACCCTTTGGTATTCCCATTCCTCACGGTTATATGCCTTGATTACCCTTATGCCGGCAAATGCTTCCCGGATCTGCTCGGTCAAATCGGAAAATGTGTTCTGGACGCTTTCAAAACCCGCTGACATGCGACGTGTGAGAATCTTAGTGAGCAAAACGATGTCAGGTGCGGGAATGAGGGAAATGAGGGTCAGTTTGAGACTGATGGACATCATGAAACCGATTGCTGCCGTCCCTAAAACCAACCCGTCCACAAGGGCCACAAGACCCATACCCGTGGCCATGCGGACACCGTTTATGTCGTTGATGGCCTTAGCCATTAGATCCCCGGTCTTTGTCCTTTGATAAAAGGAAGGGGAAAGGGTCTGAAGGTGGCTGTAAATGCGGTTTCTCAGGCCTTCTTCAACTCTTCTGGAGTGGCCCAATATAAGGTGCCTCCACACGTATCGAAAAAAAGCGATCATCAGGGCTATAACCAGGATGGCCGTGCCTAATTCCAGAAGGACTTCTATCTCGGCGGTTTTTGTTGTCAGGAGATCAAAGGCCCTTTTGATTATCAGAGGAATAAGGAGTTGAAGGAAATCCACGATCAGAAGGCTTAAAAGGCCTATGGCAAGGGCTTGCCAATTCCGTACGAAGTATTGTTTAAGAGGCAGAAAAGTCTTGAATGTTTCGGCAAAAGGCCGGTGGAAGTTTTTCATAGAACGCAAGCAATCAGGTTTTCAGGTTCACGGTTCACAGTTCAAGGTTAATCGTTTTGCTATTTGGAATGTTTCTCATCCTTTTTGAGCCCTTTGACCAGATATCCATCTAAATCTTTTTCGGTTTCCGGGTGTTTGGTCTTGACGGTTTTGGGGTCTACCTCAACCAGGCCGTAAACGTGCTCGTAGACTGATTTGCTTATGAGAGTCTCCCCCGGACCGGCACCGTCACAATACCGTGCCGCGCGGTTGACCGTATCCCCGATAACGGTAAATTCGATACGTTCAGCGGAACCGATAAAGCCATGTATTACTCCGCCCGTGTGAATGCCGATACCAACCTCGTAGGCAGGCAGGCGCCGGACTTTTCTTCCCTCTCCGATCATGTGCATGGCGTGCTGCATCTCGATGGCCGCCTGCACGGCCTTTTCCCATTGCTGGGGGTCTGATTGGGGACTGCCGAACACGGCCAAGACGGAATCACCCACAAATTTATCCACCACGCCGTCATACTCGGAAATGATCGGCACGAATGCATCGAACATCTCGTTAAGCATCCGTACCACGTCGTCCGGTTCCATTTTTGAGCTGAGTACCGTGAAGTGCCGCACGTCCGAAATAAGTATGGTAACAGGTTCGGACCGTTCCCCCCCCCGCTGGAGGCGGGCGGCTTTTTCAACCATTTGTTCGGCCACCTTGGGCGAGAATTGCCTCAGCAGATTGGACCGGAGCACTTCTTCGCGCTTAAGGTCTTTCCGCAGCACATTATCCCTGATGAACATGGCCACCTGGTTGGCTATTGCCTTCAGCATCTCGAGGTCGACCGGAGCAAATGCATCCCGTGCGTAATAATTATCCACGTACATAACGCCAAACACGTCTCCTCCTAAAAGCAACGGGACATAGATGGCAGACTGGACATCATAGTAGATTGCACTGTGAGGTGTATCGTCCCCGGAGGTATCGGCAGGCGCGGCAGCAGTCCAGATAAAGGCCTCCCGCTTGGTAAAGGCACGCTTTACCCAGGTCATGCTCACGGAGTGATCGCCCTGGGGCCAGTGGGCCTTGAGAAGCAGCTCGTTCTGTTCGTCCGGCAGCAGAACTGCGCCCCGTTGAGCATTGGGAATAGCCAACTGCAATTGCTTAATCAGGATTTGAGCCAAACTCTCGAGCGTGGTACCGGTTTCCATTTCCTTGCTGAAATCGTTAAGGGCCTTTAACTGGCGCCAACCCTGGGTGGGCATGGTATCCTTGGCGTCTTCAGGCTCCGGTTCCTGGTCTTGCTCGGTTACAATGATGCCTTCGGGTTCCGGTTCC
>JAIOSR010000550.1 GCA_021107495.1 Desulfobacterales bacterium
ATTTTGCAATGGAGAGGTGTTTTTTCTCTTGACAAGACCTTTAATGGGTGACCCCTTTTGACCGCCCGGCGAAATATCTTTTATTCTGCTCAGCGGGAGACAGCCTCTCCACCAGTTCAAAGCCTAGTTTACTTAAATCTCTAACTAACTCTTCATGATCAAAGCCGAAAATAAAAGGTTCGCCCTGCCATGCCGCAAACCTCATCATACGCTTGAAATCTTTTGATATCAGAACACCGGTAAAGGGCTCGGCATCAATATAGTCAAAAACGATTTCACTCCCTACGGTAGATTGTGAACTCAATGCCTGAAGTGTTTCAAATATTGCAGCCTTGGAAAGATATGATGTGGTGCCTAACCAGGAGAAAAAAGCCGGCTCATCACTGGAGAATGAAGATGCAGACAGTGCCTCTGCCAAGGTTTCACGCTCAAAATCAACGGGAATGTATATCACTTCTTCAGGCGGATCTATGCTGAGTTCTGAATAACGGTCCAGCTTCCAGCGCTGGGTGGCAGGGTGATCGACCTCAAAGACTTTTATTGATTTGCAGAGATCCGGGCGACGCAGAGCGAAGGAATCAAACCCGGCACTGAGTAAAACATATTGTCGTATGCCTGTTGAGAGGGATAATTCAAGTCGATCTTCCGCATAGCGGTTCCTCATTAGGACTTCCGCCATTGCCGGTCGCGACCATTTCATAAAAGGATTCTTATTCCCCAACCAATAAAGGAAATCATTTTTTATCCATATTAGCCAAAATGGGCTTACGAATTGAATGGCATATGGATCCTGAAACACCTTCGGTTCCCCGTCACGGATCAGATGCAGGGCACGGGCAAGCGCCGCAGCTTCGGCTGTTCGCTTCTCCGAGTAGCCTTCATGTCACCCCTTTCCGTTCAACTTTTCTTTCAGCACTCCCGAACACTTGAACGTGACAACTCTTCTGGCCCCCAATATCAAT
Organism: Desulfobacterales bacterium; assembly: GCA_021107495.1. Taxonomy (GTDB): domain Bacteria; phylum Desulfobacterota; class DSM-4660; order Desulfatiglandales; family Desulfatiglandaceae; genus JAIOSR01. The sequence goes on from JAIOSR010000550.1 coordinate 963, forward strand.
TCATTGGCGGTATGTGGATTTCTTCCTCTCCGTTCATTCTTTCCTCTTACACAGAATTTACCAAAGCCGCTGATCAGGACACCTTCGCCGGATTCAAGTGTTGATTTGATGATCTTAAGAACGGTCTCGATTGCACTTGAGGCCTCTGTTCTTTTTAAGTCGGTGGTGTTGAAAATTTTGTCACTAATGTCGGCTTTGGTGAGGGTCATACTGTCCTCCTGATTTTTTTGTTTGTTCAGCAGGGGTTACCGGCAAATACGGAATGCATGATTCCGGGCTCCATGTCAGGGTCAGGTGGCCATATGTAAAGGTCATAATGCCGCTTTTTGGCAAACTTTCAGCCGGCATTAATGACTCATATAGGATATTGGCGTGTCTCAATCGAAGGAAAATTCAGACTAAATGGATTCTTAAAAAAAAACTCATATTAGTCAACCCTGAATTAATGGGTATCGAATGGGTATGGTTTATACCCATTATCTTACATCGGAAGGTAGTAGATTTTATGCGCTTTATCCGTATTATCAACAATATGCGGCGTTTTCCCGCAGGCATAAGGACGGAGGCGCACCAGTGGAATAAAAAATAAAGGCCCCGGTAAAATATAAAATAAATGGGTTATTTCCAATTGAATAGCGTTATCCCAGAGGCTACGAGGGGTCAAGGCCCGCCCTGTCGCGACGCGGTGATTACTTAAAATATAGGCTAAGCTTCACAATGCTGACAGTTTATTGACAATCCAGTAAGGTTAATCGGTCTGGGCTAGGGGTTTCGAATCCTTGACCCCTTGAATCCTTGGACCCTCTTCTCCAACTTAATTGGAGAAGAACCAATCAAGACAACAAATGCGGCAAATCCGGACCGGGTGATCGTGTATGTAGACCCAACGACCCTGGAAAAGGAGACTGAATGACCTTGCGGTTCCTTTACAATCTGTCAGGAATGTGGAATATTATCTGACCCGATCAAGGACGGTGCTGCTGTTCTTTTTTGAGAAAAGTAAAAAGATCAACCGGTTACGATTATCCGCCGCATTTTATTTTTTGGCATGCCATTTGCATTTTTAATTAAGGCTGAGCACCGATTGTTCTATGTTCACCCCTTGCCCCTGCCCTATACCGGCACGGCAGAGCCGTGTTCTAAGCGTTTAAGTGGTGTAACCGGGGCGCTTTATCTCAGGCCTTCTTATGCGCAGGATCATTTTTGACAGGCGGGACCACCAGTTATTGAGCATCGTCAATGACGTCCTCAACAAGAATGATGCCCACACCAGTGCCAGGAAACTGGCCTATCCCCACCTCCATCCCCGCGGCGTTAAAGAGATGGCCGAATCCAGAGGGCTTCGAATTGCCTTTGCGGTCGTCAATCTCCTGGAATCCCTGAAAGGGGGTGGCGTTGATGAGCGGTTGGCCGCACTCACTTCCCTGCGTGATGAGGTGCTGCACATGGCCGGCGGGCCTCTCCCCAAGAATACCGCGCGCGTGCTTCTCCAGATCATGAAAGAACTGGTAAGGGCTCATGGAGACCAGGAGAAACAACTTCGGCTTGCCCGCGATTTCAGGATCGCAGTCCAGGGCAATCCCCGGATTATCCGCAACCAGTTGCGTCGCTACCATCTTCTGGAGATGCCGGAAGAATGGAATCAGCTTTCCTTCGATGATCATGTGCACGATGCAAACACAAAGGGTCGCAAATCTTCCAGCCACCTGATCATGGATGCCTGGATCAAAGGGATCCGCCGCCTCAGGGTGGTATATTACAACTTTCTGGAACCCAGGTTTGCCGTTGAACTGTTGGAGGCGGCCAATATCATGGGGATTGATATGCGGATCGGAATCGAGTTCTGCGGGAAATTCCGAAACAAGTTCGTCCAGATCATCTGGGTCCCCCGCGGTTTTGGCGATTCGCAGGATTTTCTATGCTTTCTGGAGGAAGAACCGGTTGCGGCATTCATGGCCGAGGGGAAAAAGGTTTCAGAGTATCAGAAGCGTTATGTCATGGCCGTATTGAAAGCGTTCAATTCCAGGCA
>JAIOSR010000259.1 GCA_021107495.1 Desulfobacterales bacterium
CCAAAAAATATTTCTTCAGAATTATTACCATCTTTTTCGTCTTTTTTTTCTGGTGGAAAGGAAACCACTGTTGCTTGAACTCAAGTGTGCAGAGGCCAATCTTGCTGAGGCAAAGGAAAACCATGAAAATGCCCTTTCAGAACTCAGGAGAAATAGAGAGCTTCTCAAAAAGAAGAGTATTTCCAGCAGGGCCTATGATGATGCGCTTTACACCGCCAATGCCTTAAATAAAAAGATAATGTCATTGGGGGCCAGGATAGAGATCATACAATACCGTATTGAGAAATGTGTCGTTACGGCCCCGTTTGGAGGGTTTGTGGTGGCTGAGCATACCCAGGTGGGGCAATGGTTAAAAGAAGGGGACGAGGTTGTCAGCATTATAGAGATCAACCCGATCTTAATAATGATCCCTGTGCCGGACAGATATGTCCATTTCCTGAAAAAGGGGCAACAGGTTGATCTGGAATTTGACTTTCTTCCCGGGGATAAGACAAGGAAAGGTTTTGTCCGGGATATCATTCCGGAAGGAAACGAAAAATCCAGGACCTTTCCCGTGGAAATCAGTCTAACAAATAAAGATCTTGCCATTTTGGCGGGGATGTCATGCAAAGTGAGTTTTCCTGTGGGAGAGCCTTATGAGGCCCTTCTGGTTCATAAGGACGCCGTTGTCACCAGCGGGGATAGCCACCATATATTTGTTGTCAGGGACGGGAAGGCCCTGTCAGTATCGGTCGACAAGGGCCGTGCCTATGGAAGCCTTGTTGTTGTAAGGGGGAAACTGACTGGGGGTGAGATGGTGGTTGTTGAGGGAAATGAAAGGCTCAATTCGGGGCAAGAAGTAAGATTTATTAAGGAACCGGGGAAAAATTAGATGCAACTACTCAGGTGGATAGGCTGAAGGCTGAAGACTGTTAGGAAATACGGGAATACGGCTTATTATGAAGCCATGTTTGATGCTATAACCTGCTCTCTCTACCAAAGTGCCTCAATCTTGGTATTGGAACCCTACAGTCTTCAGCCTAAAAAGCTTCATCCTGACTGCGTGCGCAGTCACAATTTGATTACAAAACTATTGCCATGGGAATAATTGATCGTTCCATAAAGCTGCCTGTTACCGTTACCGTGGGTGCCATCCTTATCATCCTGTTCGGATTTATTTCCTTTTTCAGGGTGCCGGTACAGCTTACCCCTGATGTGGAAAAGCCCAAGATAAGTGTCAAGACCGTCTGGTCCGGGGCGAGCCCCGAGGAAGTGGAAAAAGAAATTATTATCCCCCAGGAAGACAAACTCAAGACCCTTGAGGGTCTCTTGGAGATGGAAAGCGAGAGCAGGGACAGCAGCGGAAATGTTACGCTCACCTTTGAGATCGGAACAGACATGGATGCCGCACTTTTAAAGGTGTCCAATAAATTAAACCTGGTTCCCGAATACCCTGAAAATGTAGACAAACCCATCATCATCTCTGCCAGCGAACAAAGACAGGCAATCGCCTATATCATTTTAAAGAAGACCGGGAGTGATACTTCAGGAATAGGGTTTGAAAAGTCCTATGCGGAAAATTTCATCAAACCGCGCCTGGAAAGGGTAACCGGTGTGGGTCTTGTGGAGATATTCGGGGGTCGTGAAAGGGAACTCCAGGTTATTCTGAAGCCGGATGTCCTCGCATTGTATCGATTGACTGTCCAGGACGTGGTCTCGGCCCTTCAAAGAGAGAACAGAAACACCAGTGCGGGAGATTTTGATGAAGGAAAAAGACGATACATCCTGCGGGTCTTAGGGGAATACCGGTCCCCTGAAGAGGTGGAAGCCGTTGTTATCAAACGTGTAGATGACGCGCCCATTACGATCGGTGATGTGGCTAAGGTTATCATGGGTTTTGACGACGGGGATGTGATTGTCAGGCAGCATGATTATGAGACACTTGTATTTAAAGTGATTCAAACAGTGGGAGCCAATGTTCTCACAGTCATGGGCCGATTAAAGGAGACCATCAGAGATCTCAATAAGGGGTATCTTGTTCATCGTGGTTTAGCACTCAAGCAGGTTTATGATTCAACGGATTATATCTATTCCTCCATTAAAAGGGTCCGCCAGAATATATTTTTTGGTGGTTTTTTAGCTGTTATTGTTTTGCTCCTGTTTCTCAGGAACGCTTCCAGTGTCCTGGTGGTAACGACTACAATTCCTATCAGCATTATTGGCACCTTTCTCTTGATCACCCTTTTTGGACGCAATATCAATGTAATCACTTTGGCAGGGATGAGTTTCGCCATCGGAATGGTAGTGGACAGTTCCATTGTGGTGCTTGAAAATATCTTCAGGCACTATCAATCCGGTGAGTCTAAATTTGAGGCCGCACTAAATGGAACAAGAGAGGTGGTGGGAGCTGTTGTGGCCTCCACTTTCACTACTATCGCGGTTTTTGTTCCGGTGGTTTTTATGGAAGAAGAGGCCGGCCAGCTCTTTCGCGATATTGCCATTGCCATTGCCAGTGCCGTTTTCCTGAGCCTTCTGGTTTCAGTAACGGTTATCCCGTCCATGTCGGCAAAGATTCTAAAAGGAAGGGGTGCCCCCAGGGGATTCAACAAGATTCTGCAAGGCTTGGGAACAAAAATAGCGACTTTCATTGTCTGGCTTGTCTCCTGGTTGCTTAAAAC
>JAIOSR010000299.1 GCA_021107495.1 Desulfobacterales bacterium
ATGGGACAGCGCTCCTTTCCTATTACCTTGTAATACCACATCCATGCCTCAGGATTTATAGGCTCCCCAACACTGCCCAGCAACCTCAGGCTGCTCATGTCCCTTTTGGCCGGCCAGTCATCCCCGCTTTTCATAATCGCACGAATAGCAGTCGGCGCCGTATAAAAGATGTTGACCCCGTACTTTTCCACGATCTCCCAGAAACGATCGGGTTCCGGGTAGTTTGGAACGCCCTCAAACATGAGAGATGTCGCCCCTAAGGCCAGAGGACCATACGTTATATAGCTGTGACCCGTTACCCAACCGATGTCTGCAGTGCACCACCAGACATCCTCATCCCTGTAATCAAAGGCATATTTCATGGTAAGCTGCGTATAGAGCAGGTATCCGGCAGTTGTATGAAGCACCCCTTTGGGTTTTCCGGTACTGCCGCTCGTGTACAAGATAAACAGGGGATCTTCAGCGTCCATTGTCTCTGCATCACATTGATGAGAGGCATCTGCCATAAGTTCATGCCACCAGTAGTCCCGACCCTCTTTCATATCCGTCTCTTTTTCTATCCTGTTGACCACGATGCATGTCTTGACATCAGGGCAAACGTTCATGGCGGTATCCGCATTTTTCTTGCTCGGTAACACCTTTCCGGAACGGTATCCGTAGTTGCAGGTGATCAAGGTATCTGAACCACAATCCAGGATCCTGTCCTTCAGGGCGTCCGCGCTGAAGCCACCGAAGACTATGCTGTGAACGGCCCCGATCCTTGCGCAGGCTAACATGGCGACGGGAAGTTCCGGGATCATGGGCAGGTAAATGGAGACCCGATCTCCTTTCTTTACCCCGAAGCTTTTGAGAACATTTGCAAATTTGCAGACCTCACGATGAAGTTCCTGATATGTGTAAGTCCTTGATTCCTCCAAAGGCTCCCCCTGCCATATAAGGGCGGCCTTGTTCTTTCTCCACGTTTTCAGATGACGATCCAGACAGTTATAAGAGGCATTCAGCTTTCCCCCGGCGAAATAGCGGAGATAGATATCGTCCTTAAAACTGTACTCCTCTGCCGGGCCATCCCATTTCTTGAACCAGTCCAGGTACTTCTCTGCCATTTCGGTCCAAAAGCCCTGGGGGTCTTCAATTGATCTCTTATAAAGCGCTTTGTATTCCTCCAAGCTTTTTATATGGGCCTTTGCTACAAACTCCTCAGGCGGGTCAAAGACCCGCTTTTCCGCATACATCGATTCAACCTGGCTACTTTTTGCTTCCATGTCTTTATACCTCCCTATTTTTGTAAAATGTTTAAGTGCTAAATTAATAACACAATTACTATTTCATGGTAAAACAACACGGAGCTCATGAATGAACAATCATTCAGCGCCAAAAGAGACTCTCCCCAAAAGATTGCATCAGTTTTAACCTCACTTTGCACTGAATTCCTCCAAATGACAGTACAGGAGGCACTTTATCATTTCTATTTCAGCCAAGCAACCTCGATGGGCTCGTAAAAAGCCCATCAATAGGTCCCGCCTATAGGCGGGAGTAAGCCCCGGCCTCGACTGGGGGTGGAACCATTTGAATCAGGTTCAAATGGCGGGAGAGGAATAGCCCTCCTCCGCCAAATAAAAAGACGCGAAGCGATTTTTTGCGAGGTTATCAAATTCGTATATTTTGATATGCAAATATCCGGCACAAGCCTTTAATAGACCTCCCTTTTATTCTCGCGGTGATCAACCAGATAAAGCAGGTTGGCCTTTTCTTTTAGCTCATTTTTAAGTTGCTTCAGTTCTTTTCGTTCAATCCCGTAATCGCGAATATAGACCTTGCGGTAACCTTCGGGAACGTGTTCGTAGGAACTGAGGATACTTACGATACGGCCCCCATGTTTTCGTATGATATCAGTGACGTCCTTGATGGATCCCGGTTTATCCTCCACCTTGAAAGCAAACTGGATACCTTTTTTGCCCACGCCGGTCAAAGAAATCAGGGCCTTGAATATGTCCGTTTGAGTAATGACCCCTACAACCTTTTTCTTGTCCACAACCGGGACCCCGGAGATATTTTTCTCTAAAAGCACCTCGGCTGTTTCCTCTATTGTGTAATCAGAGGGCACCGTCATGGGATCTTTGGTCATGATGTCCCTGACCTTGATCTTTGAAATTAGAAAAAGCAACTCATGGATCTCTAAGGTCGTGGCATCGGAAGCAGAAGACCTTTTCACATCACGGTCAGTAAGTATACCTACCAGCGTACCTTTTTCCATAACAGGCAGCATGTTGATATCATTTTCCTTCAACAACTTTATGGCATCCTTCATGGAGTCATTGATATCCACGCTAACAACCGTCTTGCTCATCCAATTCATCACTAACATTGTAATTCCTCCTCAGTTTTTGTCATTCAGTTAGAGTGCACCATCCCAGGGTCATTTTTCACCTTGCTATAAGAATGTAAAGCAACAGGTATGCCAGGATGGAGTTAAGACAGACGATATGACTCAAATTGTTGAATTAAGGCATAGTTTTAGGGCAAGAGCTCACAAGGCAATATAAAATCTGTGTCGGATATCTGTCGGGTTTTTTTACACTTCGTAAAAAAAAGTAACGGGGAACGTAGGGCGAA
>JAIOSR010000295.1 GCA_021107495.1 Desulfobacterales bacterium
AATGCACAATCATCGGGAAACACCCTGCTCGGAAAAAATGATCCCCTCCTGGTGATCATTGATATGCAGGAACGGCTTATTCCCGTCATTGCGGACAAGGAGATGGTTATTGAAAACATTGTCAGGCTTGCAAAATTCTCCAGGATTATCGGGCTTCCGGTTCTTATTACGGAACAACAGAACCTTGGAGATACGCTCCCTGAAATTCGTGAGGAACTTAAGGATATTGAACCCATTACCAAACTGGAATTTGACTGTTTTGGTTCCAATGAGTTTTCTGAGAGGATCAGAAAACAGGACAGAAATACCCTGATCATCGCCGGAATTGAGGCCCATATCTGTGTGGCCCAGACAGCCCTTCATGCCCACCCTGACTATGCGGTGCATGTAGTGAGTGATGCGGTTTCCTCCCGGTCCCTTCATAATCGGGATGTTGCCCTTAAAAGAATGCGGCAGCAAGGTATTACTGTTACGTCCACCGAGATGTTGATCTATGAATTGCTGGGAAAAGCAGGAACCGATACGTTCAGGGAAGCCCTTAAACTGGTCAAGTGATTAATGAGGTTTATTGTGGAGGGCCTTTAGTGGTCTGCATTTGAACAAGCTCCGAGCAGAAAATCCCCCTCAATCCCCCTTTAGAAAGGGGGACAGTATGGAGTTTCCCCTTTGTAAAAGAAGGACTGTATCGACTCCCCTTTTGTAAAAGAGGGACTGTATCGACTCCCCCCTTTTTTAAAGGGGGGTCAGGGGGGATTTTACATATCGGCTTGATTCCAGCTACATCATATCCTATCAAAAACAATATAATGGTCTACACGGTAAACGGGAACTAAGGCATGACGTTATTGAAAATCATTTCAGGCGCACAGACCGGGGTTGACCGCGCTGCCCTGGATGCGGCCCTTGAATTAGGAATACCGCACGGCGGATGGGTCCCTAAAGGTCGAAAGGCGGAAGACGGCATTATTCCCGAAAAATACAACATGATGGAAATGCCCACTGAGCGCTATGCCGGTCGAACAGAACGGAATATCCTGGATTCCGACGGCACCCTGATCATTTCGCGCGGCCCACTCACAGAAGGTTCGGATCTCACCCGGCAGTTGGCAATAAAACATGAACGCCCCTGGCTCCATACGGATCTTGAAAGGATTGGCGCGACTGAAGCCGAAAGGACAATACGCGTCTGGCTTGAGCGTAACGGGATAAGTGTATTGAACGTGGCGGGACCCCGGGCCAGCAAAGATCCCGGTATATACAGGTTGACCCGGGACATCCTCAAGAGAGCAATAAAGGAGTAACCACTCAGGTTGTCTGGTTCAGGGTTCACGGTTCACGGTTAATCCCGATTTTCTCGGGATTTTCTTCATATTTCAGTGCCCCATAAAAAATTTAGCGCTGAACTTACGGGCTAAACAGGTCGGGGTATCGAAAGAACCGGATAAACGCTGGAGTCGTCTCGGGATCGAAATCTTCTTTTATTAGTTTAACCTTGACGAACTTTTGGACTTTTTGTGAGACCATCGACCTTGAACCGTGAACTCTGAACCCTGAACCTGTGAACGGTTACAAATCCATTTTCCGAATGGCCCGGATTCGTTCAAGCACGGGCGGGTGGCTGTAGCTCAGGAATACCTTGAGGGGGTGGGGAGTGAGGTTTGAGAGGTTTTCAACGCTCAGCTTTTTCAGGGCCGCAATCATTGATAACGGTTTTTTATAGGTTTTCACCGAATAGGAATCCGCCTCGTATTCGTTTCTGCGGGATAGCATGTTCCCGAACACGGAGAGAATCATCTCAATGGGGGCATAGAGAAAGGCAAAAAACAGGAGACTGGCATAAATGGACATTTCCTGCATTCTAAATGCCGCAAAGAGATCCCTGTTATTGATGAACAGAGAGAGGATATAAAACATGAGCCCGGTAGTCAGGATCGATATAATCATGGATTTGAGTATGTGCCTTTTCTTGTAGTGGCCCATTTCATGGGCAAGAACGGAAACGAGTTCTTCTGTTGTGTGTTTTTCCATAAGGGTGTCAAAAAGGACGATCCTTCGAAATTTGCCGAACCCGGTGAAAAAGGCATTGGACTTGGTTGAGCGTTTTGATCCATCCATTGTGAACACGCCTTTCATTTTAAAGTCCTGTGAACCGGCATAGTCATTAATGGCGTTTTTCAGGTCACCCTTTTCCAGGGGGAAAAATTTGTTACAGATCGGCATTATAATGACCGGGGCAATAAATATTAGAAATAACTGGAAAAGTGTTATGGCAATCCAGCAATAGAGCCAGGCCCAGGGTCCGGCCTTCTCAAAAAACCATAGGACAACCGACAGAATGATTCCACCGATTACCGCACCCAGGAGGCAGGTTTTCAGTATGTCCAAGACAAATGTCTTCGGAGTCGTCTTGTTGAAACCATATCTTTCTTCAATGACAAAGGTACTGTAGATGGAAAAGGGGATCAGCAATATCTGGGATGCCAACATAAGCACACCGGCGAAAATCAGGCCGGTCAGGATACTCCCCAGATTGAAGCTTCGGGCAAACTGGTCCACAAAATTAAATCCGCCGAAAAGTATAAAGGCAATGGTAACAGGTGTCACAATGGAGTCGCTTACAATTCCAAAACGAGTGTTTTCCCTGAGATACTCCTGAGATTTTTTGTATTTATCCGCATCATAGCAATCCCCGAACTCTTCAGGCAGTTCTGTCTTGACGTGCCGCGCATTCAATGTGTCAACGACCAGGTCCAGCAGATAGGTCCCGATCAGGACGGCAAGAATGATGATAAGAAAATAATTCATTTATGATCCTCTAATCACCTGGGAGTGCCTCAGGTTCTGGGAGGTCTTCCCATGTGTTTATGTACTGCAGTTCACGTGCCATTTTTTCTGATTCCTCCCAAGAAAGGCCTTTTTTGGTTTCATATCTGTACCCGTAACGTCTGCCATGCCTTTCCTTTTCTTCCCTGAACACCCGTGTGATACCAAATTTTTCGGGATTCCGGTCCAATTCCGTTTCCCCTTCAAGATTAAAAGCCTGCACCACGCATGTTGTGTAGAGGTCCTTATTTTCCTCAAGAAAACGTCTTGTCTTTTCTACTTCTTCCGCGGTTTCGGTCGGAAATCCTATCATACACGAAATGGATGTCTTAATCCCGGCTCCCACAAAATTCTTCAAGACCGGCTTGACATGTTTAACCCTTATGCCTTTCCCCATAAGATCCAGCACTCGCTGGTTATAGGATTCAAGGCCGAAGACCACCTTGTAGCACCCGGCCCGTGCCATGAGCCTGCACAATTCGGGGGTAAACGCCTTCTCAAGACGGGCGTTGCATTTCCATTTGAAATCAAGCCCCCTTGAAACAATTTCATTTGACAGCGCCCCACAGCGCTTTGGAGGCATGGCGTCATCCACCAAATGAATGTAGCTGCATCCGAACCTTTTTTTCATGTTGAGCATGTCTTCAACCACATGGGGGATCTTCCTGAATTCCGTTTTCCTGCCGTGGATTTCCCTGTACGTACAGAAAACGCACTTGCCCCAGTAGCATCCCCTGCTCGTGATCAAAGGGAGTATGACTCCCCCAAGCAAATAGCGATGCAGGTGAAGATCCTGAAATTCCGGTGTTGTCAATTCGTTTATGGATTGTGGTGTGTCAACTCGATTTCGGATGACTTTTCCTTCTTTGAAATAAATCAGGTTGGGTACGGCTGAAAGGGAGGAACCGGTTTTAATGCAGTCTGCAAGCATATTCAAAGGCTTTTCTCCATTGGAGACAATCATGCTGTCAATTAAACCCGACATCTCCGGAAATGATGACAAATCTTCGGCCAGTTTGGTTACCTGCGGTCCCCCGATAACCAGATGTGCCCCGGCAACCTGTTGCTTAATAATCTTCGCCAATTCAAAAGACTTTGAAAGCTGGTTTGGAAAAACAATGCTTATGCCCACAATTCCAGGGCCTTCTTTTTTCAGCCATGGAATTACATCTTCCTTCAGAAAGGAAGCAAATTCATTATCACCATGTTTTGGCAGACTTGACATAATATGATGGATCGACTGATAACCCGCTTCAAATTCATACTTTTTGAAAAGCCTGTCATAGGCCCACCTTAAATGCCGTCGCGCCTGCTTCATATGCTTTTTCGGAACACTGCCGTGGGCGAGAAGAAGAGATCTGGACTCCCTGATCCAGGGTGTAGCTTTGAGGATCTCTTTTTTCTCCGCAAGGGTAGTGCAATCATTTTCAAGATCCTTTTTACAAAGGACATGGTAAAAAAAATCGAGGTTAAGATCCTTCAAGACTACATCGTGTCCCGCCGCTTTCAGAGAAGCATAAAGAGAGGGGAGACTGAGATATGGCGATCTGGGATTGCACCGTGGCGGATATAGGAGTACCGTCTTCATGGAAGTTCTTCCTTGCTGTAATCTATCTTTGATATCCAATGTGTCTGGCTTTTAGCATATTTTATAGAAAAGAAACATACTATTAAAAGGGGACCGGCGCTTTATTTGTTTAACACGGTTTGCGGAATCAATGAAGGATCATCTCCAAAAGAGTTGATCTAAATGAAGGGGTTTAGTACGATAGATAGGAGTTGTGGTATTATTTGCCTGGCCCTCCAAACCTCATTTTGTGCAAAATTTCTTGTTGCCATGAGATGAGACTTCTTATATATCTTTATATATTCTCACGCCACAAAAGGGGATTATTATACCTGAGTTGAGTCAAAACTCAATTGAGGAGGTTTCAGGATTCAGTTAAATCGCCCTGTATCGCTCATTTAAGGTTATAATTCAATCAACAATGGAGGTGCGTGATGGACTATGTTCGCTATATAGAAAAAACCCATGAGTATTACCATAATTTGGGCTACGAAAAGAGCTACAGCTACGCCTACAACGAAGGCACTCCATTTACCCCTTTGAAGAAACCGCTCTCTGAATGCAGGGTGACGCTCGTGACTACCGCTTCCTTCGTGCTGTTAGACGAGGCAGGCAATCCTTCGGAAGAGCCGCGAATGCTTGGCACCAATGAATTGGAGGTGTTTACGGCTCCCAGTGATTTACCCTCCGATCGCATCTTTTCAACCAGTGAGGATCATGATCGCTATCAGACGGACATGGCGGATATCAATGCCTTTTTTCCCACAACACGGATGAAAGAGTTTTTAGCTGAAGGGGTGTTCGATAGCCTGAGCAAAGCCTACTATCGCTCCCTGCCCAACTACAGCCATCGCAAGACGACCGAAGTGGATGGGCCGGAAATTTTGAGACGATGCCTGGAGGACAATGTCGATGTGGCCCTGTTGACCCCTGTCTGACCGGTATGTCATCAGACCGTGAGTCTGATTGCCAGAGTTCTGGAGGAGGGAGGGATCTCCACGGTAACTTTCACCAATGCCCGTGATATAGCCGCCAGCGCCGGCAACCCACGTCAGGTATTCCTTAACTTTCCCCTGGGCAACCCTGCGGGGCGTCCTAATGACGCCGATAATCAGCGCGACGTGCTGCGAGCAGGGCTTAAGCTGTTGGAGGAGGCCGACAAACCGGGAATCATTGTCGATCTTCCCTACGAGTGGTCCGAGAACACGGGGTGGATGAAAAAATTTATGACCGATGAGCAACCCTTCACTTCCGATGAAGCGGAGTCCACGCGGCAGAAAATGCTACAAAAAGCAAGGGAACAAAAGGCCAAACAACTAAAGTAACAGTGCCCCTTAGAGAGTCCTTAAAAACCCTTTCGCGGGAAGCGCTAAAGAGTGGAACCGGTTATCCTGGCCCATGGCGGTATGGAAGCGGGTTCCCATCAACGAAAAGACAAGGATGCAATCATGAGCGACCGGCAAATCACGGTGTATTCGCAACCCTTCTGAGGCCCCTGTTCGGCACTGGCAGAGTATCTGACCAGCAACGATGTTAAATTTGATCGAAAAGATCTCATGATAGACGAAGAAGCCCGGGAGGAGTTGTTTAACCTGGGCGTTCGCTCCGCGCCTGCCCTGGTTGTAGACGGTGAAGTGGCTGTAGGTTTCGACAAGGCACGTATAGATGAATTGTTGAACCTTTGATCGTTACTAAACGGAAAGACTAAAAGGTTTCGTGATCGAAACCGCTCTGCTTGAGCCCTTTGACCACCAAACGGGCTATCCTGGGCATCTCATCATCCTGCTTTTTTACAAGATAGAAAATCAACACCTGTTCGACTGCATATTCCATAAGAAAGGGGTTTATTATTTGTGCGCCCCCTTTTTTTACTTGAACGTCAACCGCACCTTGTTACCGGGCAAAATTTTAGGGCCTGGATAACTTTCAAGTTCGATCCCGGAAATCGCCAAGTAAGCGTATTTATGATAATCTTCTTTAATGCAGGAGACCTTTGTCACACTGACAGAGCAGGTAACCGTCTGGATTTTAGGCCCTTGGTAGGCATGAGCCTTGGTCGCAGGATCCACCGGGCTGTCCATATGGCCGAACAGGTACCCGCAACCGAAAAGGAGTGTTGCCAGCAGCAATTGTATTGATTTTTTCATGTCTACCTCCTTGTTTTTTTTTAACCGGAAATTAAAACAAATAAGATTATTACGGCTATTATTATCCTTCTCATGGCTTACATCCCTAATAACCCTGAATTATACTGCACCCGATCGTTTTCGTTTATGTTTCTTGCCTTAAGGCTTCGGTCCACAACCCCTGAAATACACAACCTTATGGTTTGTAACATTAAATAAAGGTGAATTCAAGACTAGCCCAAATAAGTCTCTATCTGAAGGCACTCCACGCGGTCGTTCTTCCAGGTCATCTCTTCAGGCTATCAGATTAGCTTATCGTAATACTAAAGTTTTTAAATTTGAAATAGGCTATTGTAAACTAACATCTAATCAACCACTCTGTCTTTCCATCCCCCTTCTTGGGCCATACAGGTCTCGCACGGTCCGTCGCTTGGTTCTCTACTATGCCAAATTGTGGATCTAATTCACCGTTTCTGAACACCCTCTGGTAATAGATACAGTAACAATCCAAGAAATAGAATTTCAGAGCAGAATCCATGCCATTTGATCGTAACGAAAAATATTGTATTTGTTCATATAGTTATTAAAAATGACTGGTTCAGGGGAAAGGGAAAACGCGGCATTTACAGTATGACAGGAAAGGGCTTGTTCGAAGTTCTAATTCAAAGGATGAAAAAAACATGTGCGTCAACAGCGTTTTCCCTTGGTTGGATGACAAATATCAGCAAAGCTATTTCAAATAATTTCTTCAAGACGGATGGCAATTTGTATGGATTTATTGCTAAAGGTTTTCCATATGAGCCGGTTTAGTGTATATATCAACATTGTTGAATCCGGGGTAGAAAAGCCTCTGTGAAATTGTAGACAAAGGTGATCTATGAGCAGGCTGCTGAAACGAATCCTTATTGTGGTCATGATACTTGTGGTATCAAGCGGTGCGGTCTATTACCTGTTTCCGGGCGTTGTCTTTGAATCCGCGAAACACGCCCTGCGCTGGTGGGCCGGTCTTGAGAGACATGAAGTGCGGGTGGACGATCATGCATGGGTTTATTTAGAGGGGGGGAAGGGTGAGCCCATTTTGTTTATTCATGGTTTTGGCACGGATAAAGATCGCTGGGGTCCCTTTTTGAGGGAATTTAGCGGATCCTACCGATTGGTCGCGCCTGATCTTCCCGGGTTCGGAGAAAACTCCAGGGTTCCTTCGGCAAGCTATGACATAGCAAGCCAGGTAAAAAGGTTGAACCGCTTTGTGGAGATGATCGGCCTGGCTGAATTTCATTTGGTGGGAATCTCCATGGGGGGATATATCGCAGCCTATTATGCCGGCGAATACCCCAAAAAGGTGAAAAGCCTGGCGCTGATGGATGCGGCAGGTGTCAGGTCGAGAATACCAAGTGATTTCTGGCAAAGTTATCAGAAAGAGGGCAAGGTCGCTCTCCTTTACAAAACCCCGCAAGAGTTCGACGAATTCATGTCGGTCCTTTTTTACCGGCCACCATGGGTGCCGGGCCGACTTAAGGCCTATCTGGCTCAAAAAGGGGCTTATCAACATGATTTTCGCAAAAAGGTCCTGGAGGATATGGCAAGATGCGGTCTTTATCTTTTGGAAGACCGCCTGCAAAGGATACGGGCTAAGACTCTGATCATCTGGGGCGCGAATGATCGGATCATTCATGTGTCGAGTGTGGAGAAGTTCGAAAAGGGTCTTAAAAAAAGCCGGACTGTGATCATAGACAAATGCGGTCATGTGCCCTATTTTGAAAAACCCGGGGAAACTAGGCGGGCCTACGGGGATTTCTTAGCGAGTTTGCCTTGACCCTAACCTTGCTTGACATGCAGGT
>JAIOSR010000517.1 GCA_021107495.1 Desulfobacterales bacterium
AGGTACAGAAAGGTCTGGGCAAAGGGTGCGACCCGGGGTCCGTAGACCAGCATTACCGGTTCGTCCGTATCAAGGACATCTACGACCGCTTTAACATCCCCCGCGGAAACGCCTGTTGTTTCAGCAACACGGTCAAGCGGAAAACTGGCTGCAGTATTCCGGATTTCCTCTGAGCCTTCCCGGCCCCTGGCCAAGAGTTCCTGTATGATCCCGTTTACAAGGACCGATTCCGAGCCTTGTTTAACTAAGAGGTGTATTGTGGCAAACTCCCCGATCTTGGTTGGATGGGAATCCACCACAATCAACCGGCACCCGTTGTTTGAAGCACGTTTTATAAATGTCCCGGCCACCGGATTCTCTTCGGTAACATCACTGCCGATCAGGATAATATTTTTTGCTTGTTCAAGATCACCGATAGGGTTATTGAGACCGTTAGCCGCATATGGTGACCCAAGGTTGTTGGTTCCTATGGCCCCTCGAAAAAGCTTTTGCATAAGGTAAAGGGCCTCATTTGTGGATTTGGCCGAACAGATGCCTGCAATTGCCTCGGGGCCTTCCTTATCCTTTGTTTCCTTTATTTTAGCTGCAACCAGATCCAGGGCCTCATCCCATGATGCCTCTTTGAGATCCCCGTCTTTCCGTATCATTGGTTGTGTCAATCGTTCCGGGCTTTTTAGAAAATTATAACCAAAGCGGCCCTTGACACAAAGCCTGCCGAGATTGGGAAGGGCATCCTCCACACCCGTGACCTTCATTATAGTGTCATCCTTGATATGCAGGTCCAACTGACAGCCCACGCCGCAATAGTGACACGTAGTGCGCACATGGTTTGCTTCCCAGGGGCGAATTCGGTAATGGGCCCTGTTTTCGACCAAGGCCCCGACAGGGCAGGCCTGAAGGCATTCGCCGCAGAATACGCATTCGGAATGCTCTAAGGTATCATTGCCCATGGCCACTATCTTGGCCTTTGCCCCGCGAAAGCCGTGACTTATTGCCCTGTTTACCTGGATCTCATTGCAGGCGGCCACGCACCTGCCACAGAGAATACATCGGGAAAAATCCCTCATGATCAGGGGGCTTGCCATTTCAATGGGATATTCGGTTTCCCTCCTGACCAGACCCCTGGTGTCTACCTGGTAGCGGTAGGCATACGCCTGTAGCTTGCAGGCGCTGTGGGCCGCGCACAGGTCTGAACTCTGATCATAATTTTCAACCTGCTGCTCGAATTCGGTCCAGTCCTCCGAGTCCTTGCTGGCAATTGCGCAATTGTGATTACCTGAATTCAGGAGCAGGGCCAGAATCGTCCTCCGTGCCTCCAATACAACGGGGGTGTTTGTGTGGACGACCATTTTATCTCCAGCGGGCATGGAACAGGCGGGAGAAAGCCCTCTGCCGCCCACGATTTCCACGACACATACGCGGCAGGCGCCGGTGGGGTTGGTCCCCTTAAGATGGCATAGGGTGGGAATGAAGATCCCGTTTTGCTTTGCAACCTCGAGGATTGTCTCTCCCGGGGTAAACGTCAATTTACGGCCGTCTATAGTGATAGTGTTTTCAGGCATCTTTTTTCTCTGATTCCTTTACTCCCGTTTTCTCATAACAGATCAGACCACACTGAAGGCACCTTTCCGCTTCCTTCCTGGCAGCGGTTTCGTCCAGCCCCGGGAATTCCTTGGGGAAAATCCACGCGGTTTTGCTGTCTCCTTCCACATCCAGTAATGTAGGCTGCTGTCTTTCGGATGGGCTGACGTCATGCACTTCGGTTATGTTCAGGACATAATTAGTTTCGCAGGTAAGATTCTCTATCGGGGTAATCAGACCATCTGTAAAATGCTGGTGAACGGCCCGTGCCAGCCGTCGTCCGGATAGAATGGACTTGACCACTGCAGAGGCATCACTGATACGGCCCGGTTCGGGCGAGGCAAAAATACCGTTCTCACTTCCGTTGGGGAAAGTGTGAAAGGACTCAATGGTCTGCCACTTGATGCCGTTTGCAGTAGATTCCGGTTTGCCGTCTGCATGCACAAAGACCAGTTCAGGGAGCCGTGCGGAAGAAACGATAAGCGTGTCCGCATCTTTTACCTCTCTCTGGATCAGGTTTTCGCCGACAGGTTTAATCGGCTCGATAGCGATCCGGACGAGCTGATCCGATATTCCGCCCATGGCCGCCACCATGCTGGCAGGGCGGATTTCGATTCCCTCAGAGCTCAATCTCTTAGTGTCCCTGAACTCTATTGGCAGAAGGTCGAGGGGTTCATGGGTAATGATTGTCACCTTTAGTGCGCCCGATTCCAGGCATTTCCGGGCCAGTTCCAGTGCCTTCACGCCGTTGTGTACAATGACCACTTGTCTGCCGGGATCAATGCTTTCGCCCCTGGCAAGGGCCACGAGAAAGTCCAGCATGGTGTAGACACCGTGAATGGAAGAATCGAATTTTTGGTGGTCCGGAAGAAGAATTTTGCGGCTGTCAAACCCACCGGATGTAAGCAGGACAGCATCATATCCCTCTCGAAGCAGTCCTGCCATCGTAAAATCGCGACCCATGACCATGTTGGTTTTTGCCTCAATCCCCATATCAAGAATCCCTTTGATATCGTGATCCAGGACCTTGCGGGGAAGGCGATCTTCTGCAATGACATATCGCAGGATGCCCCCCAATTGGGGCTTGGCTTCATAAATGGTGGGCTGATACCCAAGACGTGCCAAGTAATAAGCGGCAGTGAGGCCTTCGGAGCCTCCTCCGATTAATGCTATTTTTTGTTCTTTGTCGGGTGCTTTGTAAGGGTTGAAATGTTTGCCCGTTGACATTTCGTAGTCGGCCAGAAATCGTTTCAGAGGGTCTATTGCCACGGGTTGATCCACAAGATTGCGCCGGCAATTCAACTCACAGGGAGCAGGACAGATGTAACCGCAGATCAGGGGTAGGGGGCATTTTTCCTTGATGATTTTTAGGGCCTCTTCATAATGCCCATCCCGTATTTCGCGGA
>JAIOSR010000254.1 GCA_021107495.1 Desulfobacterales bacterium
TCTTTCCTTCCCCACCGCTTTCCGGTCCCCCACCCCAAATGCCAACGCAATTTCGATAACACCCTTGTTTTGTGTTGGAGCATCTTTTACATTTTTGCCCCGGTTGGGTTTTGAAGGGCCTTTATCCCCTTTATGGAATCTTTTAAATTAGGGCCCTTTATATTGCTAATTAGTAATATATCTCGTGATCGTCGGCATGTCAAGGGGCGGGCGCGGTTTTTTCCGTGAATCGCGGGCACACAGGTATTGATATTCCTGGCCGAATGGCATAGCGTAATAAGGAGGACGATATTATGAGGGAGGCGAAAACATGAAGATTCGAGCTATTCTTTTTATCCCGATTTTCCTTTTGATAGCGGTTGCAGCATGGGCCTCCACGGCCCCGGATACGGAGACCATTCCATCGTCTCTTGAAGAGTGGAAGCCATGGGTCCTTCACGGTAAGGAGGATCACTTTTGTCCCACGCCTTACAATAAAGGACATATTTTCAGGTGCACCTGGCCCTCACGTTTAGAGCTGGACCTTGCCAAAAGGGGAGGGCGGTTCACCCAGCAATGGCTCGTTTTCAAAAAAGGCCGGGTCCCCCTGCCCGGCAGCAGGGGAATGTGGCCCCAGGATGTAAAGGTAGACGGGAAGTCAGTCCCGATACTGGTAAAGGAAAACTTGCCATGCGTTCACATGACGCCGGGAGAGCACACCCTGAAAGGTTTTTTTGTGTGGAGCGAAATGCCGGAGATGATCCGTGTGCCTGAGGCGAGTGGCCTGGTCAGCCTGACATTAAATCAAAAAGCCGTGGACTTTCCCTTGTTAGACGACAAGGGCCGTTTGTGGCTTCAAAAGCAAAGAGAGGTTCGGACTAAGGAAGAACGTGTGGAGGTTCGAATCTATCGATTACTGAATGATAAAATACCCATGCAGGTCACAAACCTTTTGAAAATCGATGTTTCCGGCCAGGCAAGGGAAATCACGTTAGGCGGGGTGCTCTTGAAGGGTTTTGTCCCTATGAACATCAATAGTCCCCTTCCTTCCAGGCTAGGCCCGCAAGGCGAGTTAATGATTCAGGCCCGGCCCGGCCGCTGGGAGATCCGTATTTTGACCCGGTCGGATGGACCGTTATACAAGATAGGACCTGTGAAGACGTTTTTTGGACAGGAGATATGGGCCTTCCAGTCCCAGAATCAATTGCGCATGGTAAAGATACAGGGAGTTCCCTCCGTTGATCCCAAGCAGACGGACAGCCCACTTAAATGGAAAAGATTTGCCACCTTTATTATCAAGGACGGAGATCAAATGGAGTTCAAGGAAATCCGTCGGGGGGACCCTGACCCTGCCCCGGATCAGCTCCATTTGAAAAGGACTTGGTGGCTTGATTTTGACGGGAAAGGGCTCACCGTTCGGGACCGGATAAATGGAACCATGAGCCGGAATTGGTACTTAGCCATGAACCGGCCGGGCGTGTTGGGACGGGTGTCCGTGGACGGCACGGACCAGCTCATCACGGCCCAGGGAAAGGACAAAAAGCCGGGCGTGGAATTACGCAGGGGCCGGTTCGATCTTGTGGCCGAGTCCAGGTTCGAGGCATCTACGGGGACAATCCCCGCAGTAGGATGGGATCATGATTTCAAGTCCGTATCCGGTTTCCTGAACCTGCCGCCCGGGTGGCGTCTTCTCACGTCCTCGGGAGTGGACGTGATGCCCGGCACGTGGTTTGAGCGCTGGACACTGCTGGACCTGTTCATAGTCCTTATCATATCCCTGGCCGTGTTCAAACTCTGGAACTGGCGCTGGGGTGTGCTGGCCCTTGTGACTATAGGGCTTATCTATCATGAACCGGGCTCGCCGCGGCTTGTGTGGCTCCATCTGTTGGCCGAGACCGCACTCCTGAGGTTCCTGCCCGATGGGTGGGTCAAAAAACTCGTCCGCTTCTGGCGCTTGGGTTCTATTGTCACCTTGCTTGTAATGGCCATTCCCTTTATGGTTCAACAGGTCAGATGGGGAGTCTATCCCCAGTTGGAGAAACACGGGACTGTCTCTCCTTATTCAGGCCAAAAGGCCCTGGATGCGGGAGTTCGGGTGCATAAAGATGAGCAAAAGCGCGCTCTCATGAAAGGAAAAAAGGCCCCTTCAGGTATCAGGTCTTATGCCCGGTCACGGGTGATGCAGGATAAACTTGACTATTCACAAAGGCAGGCCGTCCTGGTTCAGGACCCCAATGCCTTGATACAGACAGGTCCCGGATTGCCTAACTGGACATGGCGATCCTATAACATGAAGTGGAACGGCCCAGTGGACCGGGTCCAGCAGGTTCGCCTCTGGCTGTTTTCGCCGGCTGTGAATCTCGTTTTTTCCCTTGTGGGTGTTGTTCTTCTGGCCCTATTGATATTTGTCCTCATGGATTTCCGTGAATGGAAATTGAATGCGGGGAATTTTCATCTAATATCCATTGTCCTTTGCGTGCTGCTTTTTCCGGGGTTGTCTTCTGGAGAAACCAAAAATGATGAATATCCTCCGAAAGAGCTTCTGCAACAACTTGGGGAGCGGCTCCTTGAAAAGCCGGACTGTCTGCCGAACTGTGCGGACAGCCCTCAAATGGAACTGACCGTAGATTCTGAAAGCCTGCGTATCCTTTTTCGGGTCCACGCCGCAATGGAGACCGCCATTCCTCTGCCCGGTTCCTCAAAGTCCTGGCGACCCAAACAGGTACTCGTGGATTCGCGGCCTGCAACAGGCCTTTTTAGGGACAAGGAGGGTCTGTTATGGGTCCTTGTGCCCGAAGGTATACACACGGTTACACTTATGGGCGTTACGCCGCCTGAAACTACTTTTCAGATCCCGCTGCCGTTAAAGCCGCGCAAAGGGACTATCCAAAGCGAAGGATGGGACGTGCAGGGCGTGGATAAGGATGGCCGTGTACAGACAAGTATAAAGCTGACACGGCAAAAGGAAAATGATCATAAGCTGCCGATCAGGACGGCAATGACGCTTTCCCCTTTTCTACATATTGAGAGGGTTATATCCCTTGGGCTGGACTGGCAGGTTCGGACCACGGTCAGGAGGGTGACACGGTTGGGTACACCCATTGTTGTTTCGGTTCCACTGATTGCAGGGGAATCGGTTACTACCTCTGGGATTAGAGTTGAAGATGGAAACGCACTTATCCACATGGATTCAGGTGCAAGAGAAACAAAATGGATTTCTACACTGAAACAAAGCAGGGTCATTCGGCTTCAGGCGGCCCGTAAAGTTCCCTAGACAGAGACATGGATGTTGAATGCTAGCCCCATATTGCATTTTGATCTTTCAGGTATTGCAGTGATCCACCACCAGGATCATGAAGGGCTCTTTCGACCACAGTTGCAACCCTGGCCCGGTGAGAGTATTACTATTGATGTTTCCCGGCCAAAGGCAATGGCCGGACAGACGGTTACCATTGATGAAGCTAAGTTGACATTTACGCCGGGCCGGCGGTTTAAAAAGGCGGCCCTTTCACTTAGAATGCGCAGCAGCCAGGGGGGACAGCATAAAATAACCTTACCGGAAGGGGCGGAACTTCAACTCGTAAAGATAATGGGAAAGGGCCAGCCTATTAAGGCCTCAGGCCGGGAAGTGATCGTTCCACTCCGGCCGGGAAGCCAGACCGTTGATGTGGAATGGCACCGGAGTTCGGAATCTTCCTTGTTAACAAGGGTCCCCCAAGTCGATATCGGCAGGGAGGCAGTGAATGCCAATGTGATTTTTCAGATGCCGAGAAACCGCTGGATCCTCATGACCGCGGGTCCCCCTCTTGGTCCTGCCGTCCTGTTCTGGAGCTATTTTGTTGTCATCATTTTAGGGGCACTCGGATTGGGCAGGGTGCCCTGGACCCCGCTAAAGACTCGTCACTGGCTTTTGTTAGGTCTGGGACTTACCCAGGTACACCCGTTAGTGGCCATTATGATTGTGGGCTGGTTGTTAGGCCTGGGCCTGCGTCAAAAACATACTTCTCAAGGAGGCTGGTTTGCTTTCAATATAACCCAGGTCCTTCTTGTGGTCTGGACCATCGCAGCCCTGGTCGGTCTTTACTTTGCGGTTCAAAAAGGTCTTCTGGGTATTCCGAACATGCAAATATCCGGAAACGGTTCATCCGACTTCTGGCTGAAATGGACACAGGACCGGATCGGGACTGCCATGCCCGAGCCCTGGGTTCTGTCGTTGCCGCTTTTTGTCTACCGGCTGCTTATGCTCTTCTGGGCACTGTGGCTTGCCCATTCCCTGCTGAAATGGCTTCGATGGGGGTGGCATTGTTTTAGTGAAGGGGGCATATGGAAAAAAATTATTTCAAAAAAAGGCAGGATGGATAAGGAGGCAATTACCCCGCCCCCGCTTCCGTCTGAAAAAGGGAATTCAAATGAAGACATATCTTGAGTGCCTTCCGTGTTTTTTGAATCAGGCACTGCGTGCAGGTCGAATCGCAACGAATGATGAAAAGAAAATAAAGAGACTTTTGGATGAAGTGGGAATGATGTTAAAGGATATTCCCCTTGAGAGCACACCGCCTGCAAGTGGAAAGATGATTTACAAAAAAGTGAGCGAAATTTCCGGGGTCCCTGATCCGTACAAAGAGATTAAGGAGGAAAGTACGGAAAAGTGCCTTTCATTGTATCCCTCTTTAAAAACGCTGGTTGAAAAATCAATTGATAAGCTCCTCACCGCAATAAGAATTGCCATTGCCGGGAACGTGATAGACTTTGGCGCAAACAGGGAGTTTGATATAGAGGAGGAGATAGATGCAGCGCTTACCAGGGATTTTGCCATATTCGACTATATCGAATTCAAAGACCGTTTAAATGAAGCGGATGAAATACTGTTTATCGGCGATAATGCCGGGGAATGCGTCTTTGACAGGATCCTTATAGAGACGATGAAAAAGCCCGTAATATATGTGGTAAGGGGTGTGCCGGTCATAAATGATGCTACTTACGAGGACGCAGTTCAGGCGGGCATTCATAAGGTCGCTGACATATTGTCATCAGGCA
>JAIOSR010000445.1 GCA_021107495.1 Desulfobacterales bacterium
AAATAGGTTTTTTGTAATTCTTTGACTTTTTGAAACCTAGGTTAAGCGGTTCAACGTTCACGGTTCACGGTTAAAGAGCCCTAACTGTCTGATATCAAAAGAATGATACCTCAGTAAAAACAACACGCGTGTTTCACCTTTAAACTGCAAGCGTTTGAAGTGAACTAAAGTTAAGGAATTCTGTCAATTATATAAAATCAGTGGAGCAAAGCGACTCCATAACTTTATGAACTTTAGATCACTTTAGACACTTTTAGCTTGTATGGCTGATGGATTTCAATCGATTATAACCTTTGAACCTTGAACCCTGAATCGCTCACTTTAGGTGAAAATAATTTGGAAATATCTCTTAAGAAAATAGCCAGGGCTGTGGGCGGAAAAATAATTGGCGATGACAGGTTAGGCATTATCGGCATCGATTCACTGGATTCCGCGGGTCCCGGGTACATCTCATTCTTTGCTGATCGGCGCTACAAGGAAAGCCTGTCAAAGACAAATGCCTCAGCAATAATGGTCCGGGAGGAAACCGACCTTTTCAAGGGATCACAGGTGGTGGTTCCCAATCCCGAATTGGCCTATGCCCGGGTGGCCGGTCTTTTTGCGCGACCGGTTTCTCTCTTTAACGGAATCAGTGATCGTGCAAGCATCCACGAAAGCAGCCGTTTGGGAAACAACGTATCTGTCTATCCTTATGTTTATATTGGAGAGGAGGCGGTCATAGGGGATGATGTTGTCCTGTTTGCAGGGGTTTTTATCGGAGACAGGGTCAAGATCGGTAACAGGAGCGTAGTATATCCCAATGTATCCGTTTTAGATGACTGCATAATAGGGAATAATGTGATTATCCATGCAGGAACCGTCATAGGAAGCGACGGGTTCGGTTTTGTGCAGGACGGCACCACCTCTGTCAAGATCCCTCAGATCGGTATCGTTCAGATCGATGATAATGTGGAAATCGGCGCCAACAACAGCATTGACCGGGCCGCTTTGGGCAGGACATGGATAAAGAAAGGTGTGAAGACAGACAACCTGGTGCAGGTGGCCCACAATGTGGTCATCGGAGAGGATACCCTTGTGGTTGCACAGGCCGGGATTTCGGGCAGTGTTCATATCGGTCGGCAGGTGATCATCGGGGGACAGGTCGGTATTTCCGATCATGTGGATATAGGAGACAAGGCCATGATCGGGTCCCAGTCAGGCATTGCAAAGTCCGTTTTATCCGGCGAAATTGTTTCAGGGACTCCGAGCATGCCACACAGGCTCTGGCTGAAAACCTCAGGGCTCATAAAAAAACTGCCCCGGCTCAGTGAACGGCTGAGGCATTTGGAGAAAAAGTTGGAAGAGCTTGAACGGCGGATGAAATAGGGAGCAGATTCGGCTATGGAACCACCCCTTTATTACCAGGATATCATAAAACTACTTCCCCACCGGTATCCCTTTTTGTTAGTTGACCGGATTACCGAAATAGAGCTTGGTAAAAGAGTTGTGGGGATAAAGAATGTGACGGCCAACGAGCCTTTTTTTCAGGGACATTTTCCGGGGAACCCTATCATGCCGGGAGTACTTATTATCGAGGCCATGGCCCAGGTAGGAGGGGTCCTGGCCCGGCTGTCCCTTTCCGGTCCCGCGGACAAAGAGAACACGGATTCAGTCTTGTTCATGTCAATGGACAAGGTAAAATACCGGAAACCAGTTGTTCCGGGGGACCAGCTTAGATTTGAAGTCCGGGCATTAAGGACCGGGTCCAGGGTCTGGAAGATGGCCGGAAAGGCATTTGTTGACCGGGATCTGGTTGCGGAGGCCGAACTCGTGGCCACGGTCGGGTGAGAGGATTTATGCAGACATCTCTTGAATAACGACGTGCCTTTGTCGAGGCATGCCATTATGGGCTAACGCAACTACTTATTGAGCTATTACAATTGAAATAGAAAATGACGAATATATCCGAAATTCATCCTTCAGCAGTGGTTAGTTCCGGCGCCGAACTCGGTCCCGGTGTTAAGGTCGGGCCGTACAGCGTCATTGGTGGACATGTCACCATCGGTCGTGATACGGAAATCGGTGCGCACGTCGCAATTGAGGGCCATACACGGTTAGGGGAACGGAATAAAGTCTATCCTTTTTCATCCATAGGAACGCCACCCCAGGATATAGGCTATAAAGGAGAGGATACACGACTGTTCATTGGCAATGATAACGTGATCAGGGAATATGTTACTATAAACCGTGCAACCACAAAAGAGGAATGGGAGACGGTCATAGGCAATAACAACTATCTTATGGCCTATGCTCACGTTGCCCACGACTGTCGCCTGGCGGATCGGGTGGTCCTGATCAATGGGGCCACTCTGGGAGGACACACTCAGGTCGGTGAATATGCTATCCTGGGTGCTTTTATGGCAGTGCAGCAGTTCGTCCGGATAGGCGCTCACGCTTTTTTAGGGGCCAGAGCGGGGATTGACAGGGATGTGCCCCCTTTTGTGATAACGTCCGGGCCAAGGGCCAAGTTATATGGTATCAATCAAAAAGGCCTGATTCGAAGGGGTTTTTCTCAAAAGACCATTGACGTCCTAAAAAAGGCATACAGGATCCTCTGGCGGGAAAACAGGTCTTTAAAGGATGGAATGGCTCAGGTAAAACGAGATCTTGAGATTATACCCGAATTGGAGATGCTTTTAAATTTTCTTGCTGAGTCAAAACGGGGCATAATCAGATGATTGAATATTGAATAGTGAATAGTGAAGATTAGGGTTGAAAATGAATGCTTGTTCAAGCATTAAGAAATATAGGGGATTTTTTTATTAACGTCATAATTGGAGTATACAAGGTTTTTTCGAGTTGAGGTCTTTTATAAATTTTCAATAGTCAATCTTCAAAAGTCAATATAAACAGTGTCTGAAAACAGCGAAATTATAGGTCTTATAGCGGGTGGCGGGCAATTTCCGCTTATGGTCGCAGATGCTGTGAAGAAACAGGGCCTGCGTATGGTGGCCGTGGCACACCATGGTGAAACCGATCCTTCATTATCAGAAAAAGCCGATGAAATAGTATGGATAAAATTGGGTCAGTTTGGGCATTTGATCAAGGCCCTGAAGAAAAGAGGGATTCGCAATGCCATAATGGCCGGCACCATAACCAAGAAGCGCATGTTTGAAAATATAAGGCCCGATCTTAAAGGCCTTGCGATAATGTCGAAACTGGCCGTCTTTCATGATGATGATATACTGAGGGCCGTGGCCAGGGAACTGGCCAGGGAAGACATAGAAATCGTCAGTTCTACCTATTATCTGCCGAACCTGTTGGCTCCCACCGGATGCCTTACCAGAAGAAGGCCAAGTAAGTCCGAAAAAGAGGATATTGATTTCGGATGGAAGGTGGCAAAAGAATTGGGCCGTTTGGATATTGGCCAATGTGTGGTGGTGAGAAAGAAAACAGTTCTGGCTTTAGAGGCGATCGACGGTAGTGATGAAACTATTTTGAGGGGCGGGAGATTGGGCAGAGAATCTGCTGTGGTGATTAAGGTGAGTAAGCCTAATCAAGACCTCCGCTTTGATGTGCCTACAGTAGGGATTGAAACACTTAAAGTGATGTCTCAGGCAAAGGCCTCTGTTTTGGC
>JAIOSR010000167.1 GCA_021107495.1 Desulfobacterales bacterium
AGTTCGAGTCTCGTCGTCCCCGCCATATTTAAATAGGAAGGCTTGTCATGAACCAAAAGTGACAGGCCTTTTCCTTTTTTGGAATGAACCAGTGATTATCGCCTTATGGTTAGAACGTCCCGCCCGTAGGGCGGGAAGGTCGCCCCGCTTACAACGCAAAGCGGGATCTTCGACGAGCATCCCTCCCAAAGACGGGATCTAAGGACGAGCTCTCGTCGTCCCCGCCAAAATATAAAAGCCTATCTCTTTTGAGATGGGCTTTTTGTTGACAGGCAGTGGTTCCAACCTTAGAACTTTCCCATGCCCTATTTCGTATATATCCTACAAAGCCTCAAAGACGGAAGCTATTACGTTGGTTCCACTCAGGATCTTGATTCACGCCTTGAGCGACACAATCAGGGCCGATCACAATACACGAAACCGAAACGTCCCTGGCGATTGGCATACTTCGAAGAGCATCCCGACAGATCAAGTGCCGTTAAACGTGAAAACCAGATCAAGCGTCGTAAGGACAAGGGGTTCATAGAAGCCTTAATTCGAACGTCCCGCCCGTAAGGCGGGACCTGACGGCGAACTTGATCCTCCCTGCCACAGAATTTAAAAACACTGCGAATTTTTTTTCCAGTAGCCACTTACCTTATTTAAATTGCATTTATTGCAAATTATATTGCGATATTTGCAATTATTCTTGCATTTATCGCAATTGCATGTTATTAAGCTATAAACACAATTTTCATAAAAAGTTGATATGACCTTATGCCGCACGAACTCGACAAAACGGAGATCCTTGAAAACCTTAAGCTCCTTTCTGACTGGTTGAGAGTGAAACATCCAGGTGATGTCTTTGAATTGACTCTGGTGGGTGGCGCGGCCATGGCGCTAAATGGTTTTAAAGAGCAGACTAGAGATATTGATTTGCTCTGGCCGAATACCCTGCCCGAGCCGCTTGCAAATGGGGCCGCTCACGTGGCAAAGGCCAATAGATTGAGCCCGGAGTGGATTAATACAAACGTAGCCAATATCCTGCGGAGAGTAGGATTTGATAAATTGCCGGGATATTTTCATGAGATTTCCAGAATCATCGATGTCGGGAACAACCTTAAAATCAAGCTGATAGGAAGGCGGGCCTTGATAGCGCTTAAACTTTTTGCAGCCACACCTTCCTACACCAAGCATACTTCTGACCTGAGAAGTTTGAAACCTGAGAAAAAGGAAATCGAGGAAGCTCTCCGGTTTGTACTGAGTATTGATGACGATGAATTGAGAAGGGATGATCTGAGAATTGTGCTCAAAGAAATAGGATTTGATTTTGATGAACTCATTCGAACAATTAAGGGATAGGGCAAACTCCGCTATTCGGCGAGCCTGGACCACTATGGGCATCCCTTTTGATGTTTCCATGGTTGACGAGAAAAGGGAGGGTATCATTGATGTCGAGGCCCTTTTGATTATTACGCTTCTTTTGATGGAGCGCGATCGCATGGTAACGGACATACCCGCCTGGATAAACAGCTTCAGCCATGTGCTAAATAACCAGAAATTAAAATCTCTATTTAACGCCTCGCCGAATAGATTCAGAAATGCTATCTTGGACAATGTCAAACAGGCGCGTTTTTTCACTGCATGCCCAAACTCATTCATAAAGATCTTCGGCCTTAAAGGACCTGCCTCAACGAAAATCCTCGAAACCATTGAAATGCGTTCATCCAGGCTCAACTCCCTTGAAAATCTGGTCCGGTCCTCCATCATGCTAAAAAACAGACTGCTTTACGGAACCGGCTTCAGGGCTGACCTTATATCACTAATTCATGTCAGGAATCTGAAATTGAACGGAAAACAACTTGCAAGGATATTGTGTACTGCTGATTCAACAATATCACGTATTCTGAGCGATCTGAGGACCTGCGGGTTTTTAAATGCGGACAATGAAATGGTGAAGCAACTAAATACTTTTCCGGGCATGTTCCTGTCGACTCAATCAGTGTGGAACTTTTTTGAACTTCTGGATTCAGAGGCTTTCCGTGAAAACGATCTGAAGAGGGCAGCCTATGAAAACCTCAAATTTAAACATGACAGGTTCTGCATGCAGTTAGTAAGAGCCGATTCCGCACCCGCGAAAAGAGCCGCAAACAAACCGTGAAAATATGAGTGAACTTTTCCGACCGTTAGACTTTGCCTAAAACCTACTGATGAAAAGTTACATAGAACGTCCCGCCCGTTAGGCAGGAAGGTCGCCCCGCTTACATCGCGCAGCGGGACCTTTGGCGAGCTTGCCCGCCTATGGTGGAACCTTAGGGCTAGCTCTCGTCGTCCCCGCCAGTAAAATCAAGGGGTTATGTAAACATCGTAACCCCTTTTTAATTGTCAATCCAATTTTTCCAACCCTATTTCCAACCTAATCTCTTTACCGCTTGACAAAAAATTGAAATTTATTGAAAATTAATCATAATATTCCGAATAAATAGAACTGAAGAATACATCTTACCAATTTCATGCGATATTCTCAGAATGCTGTGTTTGTTTTGTTAATCCCAACCTACTGACATTAATTGAACTCCAGGAGTCCCAATTTTTTCTTCTCTAAATACACTCAGAAGTAATCATTAAGATTCTCTTAGACACTTCTGATTAATTTGGGTAGTCTTAAATTGATCGATTTTTGAGGTTTCATTTGGTAGTCGTAATGAAATAGAAGCAATTCACAGACGAGGATATGGCAAGAATTATTTCGTAGAAATACTTTTTCCGGTAATGTCTAATAAAGGAACCTTTCATATTTAGGAGCAAACTGTATGATCACTGCCAAGACAGTGTTTGTCTTAGGGGCCGGCGCAAGTTTTCCTTATGGATTCCCTACTGGAAAAGGTTTAAGAGAAGAAATATGCACAAAATCTATAGGATCTCCCAAATTTAATAGTTGCTTTGATGAATCTTATTCAAATCCTCAAAAAGTAAAATGGCAGAAGAAGGGTGAAGAATTTTCGAATATTTTTTTTGACTCCGATACTAGATCAATAGATCTTTTTCTAAAAAGGAATCCAGGATTTATACACATCGGTAAGATTGCTATAGTCCACAGAATAATGGAAGCTGAACGAACTAGTAAGTTTAATGAAGCTATCACAGACGACATTAAAAAAAAACAAAATTGGTACTCATATTTATTTGACAGATTAACAAGTGAATTGATTGAGCCAACCAGTTTTTCGAAAGTCTCGGAAAATGAGATAAGTTTTATAACATTCAATTACGATAGGTCACTGGAATATTACCTGTTTAAAAGTTTAGAAAACAGTTTCTACGAAGCTACAAAAGAAAAGGAAGAT
Source organism: Desulfobacterales bacterium (assembly GCA_021107495.1). Classification (GTDB taxonomy): domain Bacteria; phylum Desulfobacterota; class DSM-4660; order Desulfatiglandales; family Desulfatiglandaceae; genus JAIOSR01. The sequence continues at coordinate 3,327 of JAIOSR010000167.1, forward strand.
CATCGTATATTAATAGATAATCTAAATAAAATACCAATTTATCATGTTTATGGGAGTCTAGGAAAATTACCCTGGCAAGGTGGTGATTTCGCATATGGTAATCATATTCACTTTAAAGATTTTTTAGAAATGAAAGACAACATTAGAGTAATCGACGAAAGAACCAATTTCGACAATATCGATAAAATGAAAACATTGATTGAGCATGCTGAAAGGGTTTTTTTCCTTGGATTTGGATTTGCAAAGGAAAATATGGAAGCACTAGATATCGTTAATCTCTTAAATCGTTCGCAAAAAATCTATTGTACGACATTAGGATTAGCAAAGAAAAATATTGATGATATTATTTTTATTCCTTTACTTGGTGGAAAAAACTTTAAAGGGAATGTAAGTCTCTCTGGATTAATAGAATTTATCAAATTAGAGGACATGGATTGTC
>JAIOSR010000492.1 GCA_021107495.1 Desulfobacterales bacterium
AGATGACGTTTTCCGTTTGAACGTAGAGACTTCCACCTGTAGGCATTGCCTGCCAGGCATTGACATAAAGGTTTAAAAGTACCTGCTCCATCTGACCTTGATCTACTTCCACCCTCCATATATCCTCTTGATATTTCTGATGAATGCTTATCTCCTTTTTTGTGCGAACGAACATCTCGGAACTCTTTTTGACAAGGTCGTTAAGATCAGTCGGTCTGACCTGATATTTTCCACCTCTTGCAAAACCCAGCAATTGTTTGGTCAGGTCTGCTGCGTTTTTTACATACATTTCAATGTTTTTCAGTTTTTCATAATGAGCATGTTTCTCATCCAAATCCAAAAGAATCAGGGAAGCATTACCCTGTATACCCATAAGCAGATTGTTAAAGTCGTGAGCAACGCCTCCTGCAAGGATACCTATAGCCTCCATCCTCAGAGCCTGTTGAAGCTGCTTCTCGAGACGTTCCTTTTCGGTAACATCTCTGATGACACCCTGGAAAGCCGGATTTTTCTGAAAATTCACGATAGAAGTGGAGATCTCAATACGAAAGTTTGAACCATCTTTATGCACTGCGGTGAAAATTTGGTGCTCGGGACTAGACTTTTTGCCTTCCATCCATGATTCAATTAGATCCTGTATGCGCTTGTGATCGTCATAAGAAAGCACGTCCCAGAATTTAAGCTCCAATCCCTCATTTATCTTGTACCCGTAAAGTTCACACCATCTTTGGTTAAGAAACAGAAAACGCCCGGAAGGAATTTCACAGATAAAATAGCCATACATGGTATTTTCCACCAAAGAGCGATAGCGCTCCTCGCTTTGTAAAAGCGCCTCTTCGGAGAGTTTTTCCTTGTCTATATTCCGCAAGTGTTCGACCACCTTGATTATTTTACCTTTCTCATCCAAAATAGGATATGATCTCACGTCAAGCCATACACCCAGTTCTTCAACATATTTTTCATCCCGGGCAGGCTGTTTTGTTATATAAGCCTCGGAAGTAGCGCATATATCGCAAGGCACATTACGACCTATCAATTGAAAACATTTCTTATCCTTTACGTCCTCATAAGACATATTGAGAAGTTTATACCCTGCCTCATTGTAATAAATAATTCGATGATTCGCGTCTTGTACACCTAACACATCAGGGATGGCGTTAATTATAGTTTCGAGCATCAAAGAACTGTCTTTTTCCTTTTCTTGCGACTGCTTTAACTCCTCTATTCTCTCCTCGAGGTCGGTTTTTTTATCGGCTAATTGTTGTTGTGTCTTTTGCCTTATATTTTCGTAAAAGTAGGATAAAGCAAATACAACGAGAAAGGATGGAATGAATCTGATTTTAAAATCTTTAGGGTAGGTCATGATAATGGATGAATAATCTTCAATCGTGAACACCAGGATCGAGAGGCCAAAAAATATAGACGTTATAATAGCCCCTCTTTTTGAACCGAGAAGAAATGAAGTGAGTATGGGTAAGGTATAACACCAGAGATGCCCTGTATTATCGACTCCTCCGGTAGTAAAAAGAAATAAAAATAGGGAGGCCACAAAAGAAACACCAAAATAGCTGAAAATAATATGATATCCGGTTTTTCTTAAACAAAGTATAATAGCAATTAATGCAGTTGCGACAATTAAATCGAATAAACCTAATGCCTGGTTATCTTGCGTGAAGGCTACAATGCCAAGTGGAATCAAATTTATTATCCCGATTGTACTTATTACATTTATTAATATTGTTTTTCGCTTTGCTTCGAAGTCATATGTTTCATCCATCCCGCTTGTAACAAAATTTTGAATCAGTTGTTTGATCTTGGCAGCCATTTCATCTTTCCTCAAAATATTTATTTGTAATACCCTTATTGAGCTAACGCCCAGTTGGAACACCCTTTGCGCGTAAAGAGGGACAATATAGGATGTCCTTGTCCACATGGCCCCTAAGATGGGGGTTAAGCCATCTAATAAGGATAATTCAGTATAAATTAATCTACTTATAATAAAAAATGTTCATATCAGTCAACCGTAAATTAATGGGTATGGAATGGGTATTATTTATACCCATTATTAATAAGCCGAGGATTGAGGAAATTTTTAGCCGCCTTCGCAGAAAACCACGGGCATGCCCGTGGATGAATGCAACAAGAAATAAGTTAATTGCTACGGCGTGATGTCACCCCAAAGATAAGGCTGAAAACCGCGGCGTAGCCAAAGGCGCCCGTCCTCCGCAGTAGTCTGCTACGGAGGATGGAAAGACGGGTATTTTAATGGGACCACGGGTTTACCCGTGGGGATCCATATTGAGGAGGACTAATACTCATTTATGGACATACGAGTCATTAGAGCGACGTTGAAAACCCGCGACGAGATCGTCCGAGTCGGAGCCAAAGGCGAAAAGACAGTCTCCGCCTAACCCTTGATAAAATAACTTGATAAAACAAGACGGGCACGAAGATGGCGAAGTTTTGAGTTAAAAAGGAAAAGCAAAAAACAAATTGATAAAATCATGAGGAAAATTAATTGCTAATTTATCGATTACTAACAGAATTTATATCAATTTGAGTTAATTTGTTCCGTATCATATTTTTTGTTATTAATCAAGGATAAAAGACGTCATAAAATGGAAAAGAATCAAGTACATATTGGCAAAATCATCTGGGGCAAAATAATTCTGAGATAGGCCTGCGAGGGAGGCGTTAAAAACCCCAAGACACCCGATTTGGTGAATCATTTTCCAATGACATTGTTTGCAATGACCATTCTCTGGATCTCGGAAGTGCCTTCATAGATGGTGAAGACCCTTGCGTCGCGGTAGTATCTTTCAACGGGAAATTCCTTGATATAGCCGTAGCCGCCGTGAATCTGAAGGGCCTGGTACGCAACCTTATTCGCCATTTCAGAGGCAAAAACCTTTGCCATGGAGGCGGCCCCTGAAAAATTCTCTTCCCTGTCCCTCATGGCCGCGGCATTAAAGGTCAGAAGCCTGGCCGCCTCAATCTGGGTGGCCATGTCCGCGATCATCCAGCGTATCCCCTGGAACTGGGAAATAGGTTTGTTGAACTGTATCCTTTCTTTTGCATAATTTACCGCCGCATCCAAACAGGCCTGGGCAAGACCCACGGACTGGGATGCAATGCCGATCCGGCCTCCGTCAAGCGAGACCATGGCAATCTTAAACCCGTCTCCCTCCTCGCCCAAAAGGTTCTCTGCAGGTACACGGCAGTCCTCGAAAATCAATTCTACCGTATCAGAGGCCCTGAGCCCCATTTTCTCTTCCTCTTTTCCCACAGAAAAGCCGGGGGTACCCTTTTCCACAATAAAGGCACTTATGCCGCGATGTTTTTTATCCTTGTCCGTATAGGCGGTCACAACCGTTGCATCCGAATTCTTTCCGGTTGTAATGAACATCTTGGTCCCGTTGATCACATAACTGTCCCCGTCTCTGACTGCTTTTGACTTCTGACCTGCCGGATTTGAACCGGCGCTGGGCTCTGTTACGGCAAAAGACCCGATCTTTTCTCCCGCGGCCAACGGCTTTAAATAGGTCTCTTTTAGGTAGTCTGATCCGAAAAGGTAGATGGGTCCGCAGGCCACCGAGTTGTGGACCGACATGACCACGGCCGTTGAGGCGCATGCATAGGCAACCTCCTGCAGGGCTGCCGAATAGCTCACCGTATCCGCTCCCACGCCATTGTATTCGGGCGGCACGTTCATGCCCATGAGACCCAGTTCACCCATCTGCCTGATATTTTCCCTTGGAAATTCCTTTGTCTTATCCCTCTCTGCGGCGGTAGGCAAAAGGACTTCACGGGCAAATTCCCTCACCATTGCCCGGATCATTCTTTGTTCTTCAGTCAATTCATAGGCCATTGATACACCTCAGCGTTTTGTAAGTTTATGATATTACGCCCTACTAAGAGCCTATCGGAATACTGATATACTAGAGGCTGTTGAAAATGTGCAGATGTAAAATGAGACCGGCAAAAGGCTCATGGCACAAGGTAAAACAAGTGTCCAAGCTGATGTAATCTATGATCGTTTCCGTGCGCCTTTCGCCCTGCGCCTTGCGCCGATCATACAGCAGATGCAGGTTTTCCGGTGGCCTCCTAAGGCGTATACAGCACTACCAGCAACTCGGCCTTTTCCTCGCTTATGTTTCGGAGTTTATGGGTAATGGAGGAATTGAAATGCAGACTTTCGCCGGGTCCCAGGAGATTCTTGTTGTCACCGACCGTGACCTCCACTTTCCCCTTGAGTACATACTGGAATTCTTCACCTAAGTGCTGGTAACTCACCCCTTTGTGATCCGACTTGGGATCGATAACGATCTTGAAGGCCTTTAGATGTTTATGCCTGGCCTCAGGTGTAAGGATCGTATATGTATAGTCCTCGGTTCTCTTTTGATAATCGTCTTTGGTCTTTTTGCCTGCCTTCTTCTTCTCCTCTTTTAAAAGGATGCTTGAATCTATTTCAAGTGCCCTCGAGAGCTGAAGTAAAACGGAGACCGGCGGGGTCACCTCTCCCTTTTCCACCTGGGAGATATATTGCGTGGTCATGCCTGTTTCATTGGCAAGATTCTTGAGGGTCAGCTTCTTCTCTCTCCTCATCTTTAATAGTCTCTTACCTATGGGCTGGGTCTTTTTTCGTGTGGCCATGGGTACCCCCTATATGTTTAATTCATAGCTTAAACTAACCTGAACAAATATCTGTAATTCAAAAGTTTTCGCTATTTTTGGTCTTTTTATACATGCGCACCATTCGGTAGACAAAACCAACTAAAAGAGTAGCGCTTATCAGGATTATCAAATTGGAAGAGAAAAAGGTCATAATGAAGTAAAATGGGTCTTTAAGCCGGTAAGCCGCAATCAGAAGTTGAATTCCGAAAATAATAAAAAAACAACCCATCAGGGTGAGAACTACCTGTCGTATCCACCAAAAAATAGCCGACATATTTTCTAAGCTACCCTTTCAGGCCCTTGCAGGGCATGACGAAACAGGAGGGCAAATGAGAGGCATATAGAAGGATGTCCGAGGATAGCCTCCTAGCCGTTAGAAACGCCTATTGCAGGGAGCACCAAATTGTCACAGGCAGTATAGGGATCTGTCTTTCCCTTCACTATGGAATTTACAGCCTCATCAAAATCACCGGTTTCCGTAATTTTGACTAACACTTCCTCGATAAGCCGGCTCTTTATCATATCCCCCAATTCCTCACGAACCTTGTCTTCCCTTCTCCTTACCTGCCATCCACCGCAATGCTCGGTAAGATGCTTTCTATGTTTATCGATTTCCTCAAGGAGTTCTTTAACTCCTTTGTCAAAGACTGCCTGGGCTTTGAGAATCGGCGGTTTCCAATTGCCTTCCTCGTATTTCTTATGATCCATATTGATCATCAATCTCAAATCACCTAGGGTCTTATCCGTGCCTTCCCTATCCGACTTGTTGATAAGGAATATGTCGCCCACCTCAAGGATTCCGGCCTTAATGGCCTGGATGTCGTCACCCATTCCAGGAATCACGGTTATAATCGTGGTGTGTGCGCTTTTTACCACGTCTACCTCATCCTGGCCCACGCCGACTGTCTCCACGATGATATAATCTTTGCCCATGGCATCAAAGACATCAATGGCGCTCCGGGTGGACTGGGTCAGACCGCCGAAATGGCCGCGAGTAG
>JAIOSR010000435.1 GCA_021107495.1 Desulfobacterales bacterium
CGACGGGATTTGTGTGGTCTATGTGCCCCACACCACGGCAGGAGTGACTGTCAATGAGGGAGCTGACCCGGCTGTTTGCACGGACATCATTCGAAAACTGAATGAACTGGTACCTCCAAACTACGGGTACCGCCACATGGAAGGAAATTCGGACAGCCATATCAAGACATCATTGATAGGGAGTTCGGTCACCGTGATAGTTGAAAATGGCCGCCTGGTCTTAGGGACCTGGCAAAAGATCTTTTTCTGTGAGTTCGACGGCCCGAGATCCCGCAGGGTCTACGTCAAGGCATCTTAGAAGCAAAAAGGAATCCTTACCACTCATAAATGCTAACCCCCTTTGCATGGATAATTGAAGCTATGGGTGTGTCCTGCGATAAGTCAGCAAAATCAGCAGATTTCGGAAGCGCCGTAAATAGGCGGGAATTAAACTTGAAAAACATCTCCGGTAAAAGGATAAAAGGCAGCTACACTTTCCATGCCCGCTGGACGACCACTTCAGACATTGGATAATGCTTCGCATTCAAAGTGTATATTTTCCCTCCGGCTTGCATGGCGGTTGCTGCAAGGATGGCATCGTTGATGTCAGTTCCTTTGCGAGGGTTCCACCTGCGATAAAGTTCACCGGCCTTATCGATGATCCACTGATTAACCGGTGCAGTCTCAAACTGCGATAGAAATAAAAGGGTGGCCTCTTCGTCGGCCGGTCTCATAAAACAAACCACTTCGGCGCGCTGCATAGCACCGGTCCATAGCTCAAACTTTTCCTTGTCGCGAAGCTTTTTGAGCAGATTGAGCGCCTTACGTTCACCACGCAAATGCCAAATTAGGACATCTGAATCGATAAATGCTTTCAACGCTTATACCTTTCCTGTGATTTACGCATGTCATTTTTGATCAACTTCACGGTCTCGGCTGTCGATTCATCGCGCTGCCAGCTCCCGAAAGTATGTGACAAAAGGTCTAAACCCTGTTCAGCTTCTATTTTTTCAGCATAATAACGCACAGCATTCTCAAGAACGGCCTTCTTTGACGTTCCCAGTTTTTTTGCCAGCATACCGATGTGCTGAATAACAGCCTCTTCCATTCGGGTTGACATAATTTTGTCCATAATGCCCTCCATTTCTTACGTAAGAAGTATAACGTAAGTAAATAATTCCGTCAAACTGTTTCCCAAACAAACTCCTGGGTTCGGCTCCCATTGACCGGCTTTGCTGTGGCGCCTGCACGGTCGACCACAAAGGGGAGAGTTTTAGGATGCCAAGGCCTCTCCAAAAAATGAAAAAATTTTCCACTTTAAACTGAGACCTCTAATTTATCTCTTTACTTGGGCCCTCAGTACCCAGAGACTTTCACGGCCTGGTTTTTGAGAGATCAGTTGGGTCCAAGGGATATTTTTACCCGGATTTCCTCGATTTTCCCCTCTTCCGGCAAGATCAAATCTTCGAAGTATTCCCGGCGCGGCTGCGCCCTTTTCACCTAAGCCAGCCTTTTTAGATAGGTCTTTGCCTCCACAATATCATGAGGTTGATTTCAGCTTGACACACAGGAGCAAATCCCCTATTGTCAGCCCTCAAAAAGGGGACTTTTTATCACCCGATGTCAACAGACAAAGAAATCCGGTAGAAGAGTGCTTTGATTCGTCAGACCGACCCGAGGTCTGTGCTGGGGATTCATTGCCGTAAGTTCCAGTTCCCCTTGGCTTAGGCGTTGCAGGCTGAAAGGACAAATGGTAAAGTGAATTACGGTTTTGATTTTTTCGTAATGCATGTTTCATTCCCCCTTGTTTTTCTCTTGACAACAGATACTGGCACGTCTATAGAGTTATCGCAAAAATCACTCGGCCACATTGGCACGGAAAGGTTGGAAAGCCGAAAAAACAGCAAGGTAGCTTTTTAGCTCTTAGATCGCTTTTGGGGAGTATTGGGTCGCTTCCGGAAGAGATCATATAAAATATAGTTCATCAGCCAATTTAATACTAACATGGAAGTTGACGTCTCCGTAGCTAAGATAGGGCTATTGTAGCATATCTTAATAATCAACGGAATTGACAATCAATAATCCCTGATCCGCCCAACTCGTTTTGGCATCAGGAGGTTATATGAATGTCGTACTCTGAATGTCTGGCAACCCTGACCAACACGGAGACGCCTATGCGGAGCAGGAAAATTGTCGGCTGGTTAATGACAAGTCAAAGATAACAGTCGATTGTTGACACATGATTTTTGTGTAAGCGGACAAAGTGTCACTTATCTTTAACCTGACAGATCATATTGAACTTTCGCCATGGATCAGGATAAACCGATAATCGTGGATACACATAAATTCAAGATGTCATTAATGTAGCGTCAAGTAGTAAAGAGTTGGCAAACTAGAAATATTTGCCCCTGCGAGCTGTTGCGATCCGGGGGCTGGCTATATTTTGAAGCCACGAAGGCTATTCGCTGTTTATGTTTATAAGCCTTCGTGGCTTTTTTGTTGGAAATCGGTGATCAGTTTTTGTTTTATTCAACTAAACTAAGAAAGTTAAAAGGTTACAAGAGAAAGCTCTGTACGGATTCATTTATTTTTTGAGCAGAAGGGATTGGTTTTTTGAACTACTAATAGAGACAATTAAAGGAGAAAGCTATGACATTGGAGACAAACAAACAGGTTGAGTCGGTCTATATGGAAAAAAGAGTCTTTGATCCTTCAAAGGAGTTTTCAGAGAAAGCCTTCCTCAAGACCATGGATGATTATGAAAAACTATACAAAAGGTCCATTGAGGATCCTGAGGGTTTCTGGAGTGAAATGGCCGAGGAGCATATCGACTGGTTCAAGAAATGGGACGGGCCAGTTGAAGAATATAGCTTTAAGGATGATGTTTCTCTTCGATATTTTGTCGGCGGGAAGTTGAATGTAACCTACAACTGTCTGGACAGGCATCTCATGACCTGGAGAAAAAACAAGGCGGCATTGATATTTCAGGGGGAGCCTTCCAATGAGTCCATTACCTATACATATCAGGAACTCCACCGTGAAGTATGCAAGTTCGCAAATGTGCTGAAGAAATTCGGAATAAAAAAGGGTGACCGTGTAGCCATCTACCTTCCGATGATCATGGAACTTCCCGTGGCAATGCTCGCCTGCGCCCGTATCGGTGCGATTCACAGCATAGTATTCGGCGGGTTTAGTGCGGAAGCCTTAAGGGACAGGATCCTCGATTCCGAAGCCGAAACCCTGATCACATGTAACTGGGGGTATAGGTCCGGCAAGGTCCTTTCAAGCAAAGAAAACGCGGATAGGGCCTTGAAGGCATGTCCCGGCGTCAAACAGTGTATCGTGGTCAATCGGATCGATAAGGAAACGGAGATGACCGAGGGCAGGGATTTCTGGTGGCATGAGCTGATGGAAAATTCTCCTGCCAAATGCGAACCGGAATGGATGGATGCCGAAGATCCTCTGTTTATCCTTTACACTAGCGGCAGCACTGGCAAGCCCAAGGGCGTGCTTCACACCACCGCAGGTTATCTCCTATATACCACAATGACCATGAAATACGTCTTCGACCTTAGGGACGAAGATGTATACTGGTGTACCGCTGATATCGGCTGGGTAACAGGCCACAGCTATATTGTTTATGGACCTCTTTCGGCCGGGGCAACCTCACTGGTTTTCGAAGGAGTCCCCAATTACCCCGCACCAGACCGTTTTTGGGAAGTCGTTGAGAAATATGGAGTAAATACTTTCTATACCGCGCCTACCGCCATTAGGGCCATTATGCGAAATGGAGATGAATGGCCAAACAAAAGAGATTTAAGCACCCTCAGACTCCTGGGAAGCGTGGGCGAACCAATAAATCCCGAAGCTTGGATGTGGTATTATAAGGTCATAGGTAAAGAGCAATGCCCGATTACGGATACTTGGTGGCAAACGGAAACCGGGGGCCATCTGATTGCAGGCCTACCCGGTGCCATGAAGATGAAACCCGGCTCCGCGGGTCTTCCGTTTTTCGGTGTTGATCCCGTGATCCTTCGACAGGACGAAACCCCCGCTGAAGTAAATGAAGGAGGACATCTCTGCATTAGCAAACCTTGGCCGGGAATGATGAGGTCGGTATACGGTGATCCGGATCGTTTCAAGACCCAATATTTTATTCAGCATCCAGGTACTTATTTTTCCGGGGACGGCGCCAGAAAGGATGAGGATGGATTCTTTTGGCTTATGGGTCGCGTGGACGACGTCATAAATGTTTCAGGTCATCGACTGGGAACAGCGGAGATAGAAAGCGCTCTCGTGGCACATGCGTCGGTTGCGGAATCCGCAGTCGTCGGTTATCCCCATGACGTGAAAGGGCAGGGTATTTACGCCTTTGTGACGCTCAAGGAAGGGCTTGCTCCCAGCGATGAATTAAAGAAAGAACTGGTCCTGCATATCAGAAAAGAAATCGGACCAATAGCAAGTCCTGACAAACTGCATTTCACGGATGGGCTCCCGAAGACCCGAAGCGGTAAGATCATGCGCAGAATACTGAGGAAAATAGCCGAAGGCGAGATAGATTCCCTCGGCGATATCTCCACTTTAGCCGAACCCGATGTTGTTGATAAGCTGGTAGAGAGCAGACAATAATAAGCCATGGTTGCGATGGATTCATGTAAGAACAAACCCGCATGCAATAATGAAAACGGGTGCTCAGCCTTTCGTTGAATCGGTGCGCGGCAACGTTAATATTCTCGGGGTATTCCTTTTACCGATTGAAGGTAAATGGGATACCCCGGTTTTCATGAAATGGAGTTCGTAAAAAATTTTAAGAAGGAGTCATAGATGTCTAAAGCGGTTAAGAATAAGGGTTGGATGGTAACGTTCAGCGGTACCGGGATCAATCTGGCCCTCGGTATACTCTATACATGGAGTATCTTCAAAGGGGCCATAAGACAGTCCATAGAGAAAGGGGGGGAAGGATCGTTTAACTGGGATCCAGCGGCTCTGAATGATCCCTATGCGGTCTGCTGTATCGTGTTTGCCTTCGCTATGATCATCGCGGGCAAATGCCAGGATAAAATGGGACCTCGAATCACTGCTTTCATTGGAGGCCTTCTTGTCAGCCTAGGCTTCATCTGGATTTCCAGAACAACCGATTATGTTGCGTGGATAGTGGGCTTTGGTGTACTTGCCGGTACCGGCATTGGATTTGGATATTCGGCCGCAACGCCACCGGCGCTTAAGTGGTTTCCACCGTCAAAAACCGGATTGATTGCGGGCCTGGTTGTTTCCGGATTCGGTCTCGCCTCGGTTTATATAGCACCTCTTTCCAAATATCTCTTGGGTGTCTGGAGCCTGCAAAGCTCCATGCTGTTTTTCGGCCTTGCCTTTTTTGTTGTGGTCTGCGGCCTCTCCTTGATGCTGGTTAATCCGCCGGCGGATTTCACGGTAGAGGATTTTACCAGTGATTCGGGGGTGGTGGGGGTCGCCACAAAGATACAAAGGGATTTCGGCCCGTCTGAGATGATAAGGACCGGTAAGTTCTATGTTATCTGGCTCATATATTTCATAGGGGCCGGAGCTGGGCTGATGGTTATAGGGAGCGTTGCAGGTATGGCAAAAAAAAGCATGGGTGAGATGGCCTTCTTGGCGGTTGCCATACTGGCGGTGGGAAATGCCGGAGGCAGGATTGTGGCAGGTCTCCTATCGGACAAGATAGGCCGTCGTTCCACTCTTATGTTGATGCTGCTGTTTCAGGCTGTATTGATGTTGGTGTCCATACCCGTCGTGGGATCCGAAAACTCAAGTTCCGTTATGGTGGTGCTCCTCGCCACGCTTATCGGGTTCAATTATGGAACAAACCTTTCGCTTTTTCCCTCGCTCACAAAGGATAATTGGGGTTTGAAAAACTTCGGCATGAACTACGGCATCGTTTTCAGCGCATGGGGTGTCGGAGGTTTTGTGATGGGCCGTCTGTCGCAGATGATCAAGACCTCAACCGGAAGCGATACCTATTCTTTCATAACTGCGGCAGTTCTTCTTTTTATCGGCGTGGGGATGACGTTTATCCTGAAGAAAGACAAATAGGAAGGAGAAGGTTGCCAACGCGGCCCGACCATTAATTCTGCCGCGGACGCTATGTGTTTTCCAAAGCCCTGTTCCTCCAACCAGGTGAAGAGCGGGGTTTTGTATTTTGCGGCCCCGTGCATAGGCTTCTTTACCTCACCATCAAACGAGGCTTACCGATTCAGGGTCCAGCCCAATACCGCCTCACTTGAAGCGGAACAGGCATTATATATCTCCTGCGGGCATGTTTTTGGCAGAATAATGGCTTTCGCATTCCGGATCAATTTAAGATTGGTTGGATCAAGACGCCTGTCCCCGAGGATAATCTGAACGTCCGTATCAAAACATGGGTGAAAGGAAAGACAGCAAGTTGGCATAAGCAATACATCCCTTTAAGATTAATATTCATAGTGCGACACAGGATTTCCTCTAAAATATCCAGAAATGTGCCTCCTGTGACAATACCAGCCACATTACAAAGCACATCTATGCTCCCAAAATTGGATATTACCCATTTCACCACACGCGTACAATCAGTTTGTTTCGAGACATCGCCACGGAAGCGAGGTTTCGCTCGATGTGTGCTATCACTACAGCCGCTTACATTCTCATGCCCCTCTTCTTTATACCCAAATTATCCTTTTCCACTTCGTATGCAATTTCCACCCACTCACACAAAAGCTGTCGTGTGTCTTTTGGATTGATGATATCCTCTATTCCAAAAGCCTCTGCTGTTCGAAAAGGAGACGAAACGGTTCTGTAGGTATCTTGCAATTGATCCAGATAAGCCTTTGGATCCTCTGCTGATTCAATTTCTTTTCGATGTGCAGCATACACACCTCCCTCGACAGGAATATTTCCCCATACTGCAGAAGGCCACGCATAACGCCAACAAAACTGCATC
>JAIOSR010000344.1 GCA_021107495.1 Desulfobacterales bacterium
GGAAGGGCTTCTACAAGGCAAAGATATCCGAAATCGCCAGTGAGGCCCAGGTGGCGGACGGGACGATCTATATCTACTTTGAGAACAAGGATGATATCCTTATCTGCCTTTTCGAAGAACAGATGAAGGCCGTGCTGGATAACATGGTGATCAGGATCTCGAAGGAAGATGATCCCTTAAAAAAGCTTGAAAAATTTGCATTGGCACATTTGCAGTTGGTTGAGCAGAATAAAAACATGGCTGAAATCATTCAGGTAGAGGTGCGGCAAAGCAGCAAATTCATGAAGGAATACAGAAATGATCCTTTTGTCCAGTATCTCGAGTTGATTGCCGATATTATCAGGCAGGGCCAGAAAGAGGGTCTTTTTAAGAAGGGAATTATTCCGGGCGTGGCCAAAAGGGCCTTTTTTGGGGCCTTAGATGAAATGTCCAGGTTCTGGGTATTGTCAAGCCGCAGGCAATATGATATCAAGACCGCTGCGAAACAGATCAGTGAATATTTTTTGGTCGGGATAAAGGCATAGTGAATGGCGTAAGGGCATTCCTAAGTTTGGTAAATAACCCTATTTTGTTCGATGAAAGGAGGAGAAAGTGAATATAATCGTCTGTCTAAAACAGGTGCCGGATACGGAGACCCAGATCAAGGTTGCATCTGATTCAAAATCCATTGTGACCGATGACATAAAATGGGTCATGAATCCTTATGATGAATTTGGCGTGGAAGAGGCCCTTCGTCTCAAAGAGAAATTCGGGGGCGAGGTAACGGTGGTGGGTCTTGGACCCAAAAGGGTGACTGAATCCATCCGAACGGCCCTTGCCATGGGGGCCGATAAGGGGCTCCTTATAAGCGACGATGCCCTGGAGGGGAGCGATTCTCTTGCAGTGGCAAAGGCATTGGCCGCGGCCATAAAAGAACTGGAGTATGACCTGGTTTTTACAGGCCAGAGAGGCGTGGATGACGACCTGGGTGTTGTCGGGGCGGCCCTTGCAGAGCTTTTGGGAATTCCTCAAATGTCAATAATTGTAAAAGTAGAGGCTGCCGAAGATGGGAAGTCCGTAAAGGTTACCAGACCGGTTGAAGGCGAAAATCTCATCATCGAATCGAGCCTGCCGGCCCTTATAACTACTCAAAAAGGGCTTAACGAACCTAGGTATGCTTCACTGCCCGGGATCATGAAGGCCAAGAAAAAGCCCCTTGAGGAGAAGACACTGTCTGACCTGGGGTTGGATGCCGCGGGATTTGGCGAAGGTGGTAGAAAGATGAAGATCGTCGAGCTTACACCGCCCCCGGAAAGGGCAGCAGGAAAGATCATTGAGGGGGAGACACCGCAGGAAAAGGCGGCTGAATTGGCAAAGTTGCTCCATGATGAGGCAAAGGTTATTTGATTGGAATATTGGAACACTGGAATATTGGTATTGATGGGTACAGAGAATAAAGATAAGATCTGTTCCGTTTTTGAAACCCATTATTCCATAATTCCACCATTCCATTTCTCCATGTAAATCGCAGAATACAAGACTTTATATAGATAGTAGAAATCCCGGAATGTTTTAACATAAGGAGATGAGATATGGCACAGGGAGTTTGGACAATAGCTGAAGAAAGAGAAGGAGAAATCCGGAAAGTTACATATGAAATAGTGAGCGAAGGAAGGCGTCTGGCTGATGCGGTGGGCCAGGAATTGACGGTCGTACTGCTTGGTTCCAATATTAAGGATAAGGCTGCCGAGTTAGGTCATTACGGAGCCGACAAAGTCCTGGTGGCCGATGATGCTAAGCTGGCGCCCTATACTACGGATGCTTACGTGTCTGTTATTACCGAATTAGTCAAGGCCAATGATCCGGCCATATTGTTGATAAGCGCGTCTGTTCAGGGAAAAGACCTCTCTGCAAGATTAAGCGGCAGTTTGGATGCGGGCATGGCCCAGGACTGCACGGCATTTGCAATCGAGGACGGTAATCTTGTTGCAACCAGACCCATTTATGCGGGAAAGGCATATGCCAAAGTGACCTTTGAAAACAGTTGGCCACAAATGGCCACCGCCAGGCCCAAGCTGATGGACATAAGTGAACCGGATACTTCCAGATCGGCAGAGATCATTGATGTCTCGGTCAGCCTTGACGAAAGTGCTCTCAAGACAAAGGTTGTGGATGTATTAAAGGATGAAAGCGGCAAAATTGACCTGACAGAGGCCGACAAGATTATTTCCGGCGGCAGGGGTATGAAGGGCCCCGAGAACTACAATATCTTAGAGGAATTGGCCGATCTTATCGGGGCCACCGTGGGCGCCTCCCGTTCTGCGGTGGACGCGGGATGGAGACCCCATGCGGACCAGGTGGGGCAGACCGGTAAGGTGGTTTCCCCGAATCTTTATATCGCCTGCGGTATATCAGGGGCGATTCAGCATCTGGCGGGCATGAGCACATCAAAGTTGATCGTAGCAATTAATAAGGATGAGGATGCCCCCATATTCCAGAAGGCCGACTACGGTGTTGTCGCCGACCTGTTTGACGTAGTTCCGGCCCTGACCGAAGAGGTGAAGAAGTATCTCTAAACAGAAAGTTGAATGTTCCCGTTTTATTGTCATTCATCTTTGACTCTGAACGGGAAAATTATAGCCTCATGGTTGACGGGTTGCGGGTTACGCGTTACGGGTTAAAAAAACTCGCAACACGGAACCCGCAACTCGCAACACATCCCTGAAGCGAAGGCATATCCGCATTTACCGAAAATAGCGGACAGGGCATGGCAATGGCGCCTCCCCCCCCTACAACAATTCCAGAAATTCTTCCAGGGTGAGCTGCTCTAATTCTTCTTTCATTTCCGCATCGCTGACAGGTTCATGGGCCAGATCGTCCCTTGTTTTGGGCCGGATCAAATTGACGAGGCTCTCCTCGTTTGGGTCGTCCAACCATGCTTTCACCAGTTCAACAGGCCCGTGGATTTCCTCCAACTCCTGCCACATGTTAAAGGCTATTTCCTTAGGGTTGCCCGAGGCCAGGTGAGGCGTTACAAAAAACCGATCCAATATAACGGCGACCGGTGTATAAATCTCCCTCTCGATAAGTCCATGCAACTTTTCCACATAAGCTGCCTCAAACATTTTTCCACTCATTTGTTCCGGACTTAGTCCTTGCCTTACCATCACGCCATATTTCAACCTCAGGGACCGGTCCTCCTTAAC
>JAIOSR010000089.1 GCA_021107495.1 Desulfobacterales bacterium
CCGGTCTGCCCGACCTCATGGAGGATCCACGTTTTGCAGACGATGCGGCAAGGGAGAAAAACCGTGCCGAATTATTGGACCTTTTTGACAAGGTTTTTTCCACAAAAACACGTGATGAGTGGATGGACATATTCCTGTCAAAGGGGCTCATGTTTTGCTCCATTCAGCACGTAAGTGAGATCAAAAATGATCCTCAGGCTATAGCAAACAAATATGTGGTGGATTTTGAGGACCCGGTCCTGGGTAAGCTGAAACTGCCCGGCTACCCGGTTCACTTCAGCGCCAACCGGGCCGGCACCAGGAGCCTTGCCCCGGGGGTGGGCGAACACACGTTTGAGGTTCTTGAGGAGATCGGGTACACGGATCAGGAGATTGATGAACTTAGAAACCAGGGTGTGCTCAAATAGCCTGCCCAGTGAAATTGGCGTCGTCTTTATTTAACAGGGGTCAACAACGTCTATCATACCAGCAAAGAAGGAGGGAACGCAATGCGTGATTTTAATCAAATAGGTGAAGAGTTGGATAGGATTTTGCGGGTACGGACAACTCCGTTAGGATTAAAATACTTTGAAGATGAAAACGACCTGCCCGAGGCGTTTGAGAAGATCGAACAGCAGATCACTATTTGCCAGCTTATAGGAATGGCGCGCTATCATGAAAAGGCCGTCTACACCACGGGAGATCTGGCCACGGCCTGCGCCCCGGGCGGCGCATTGCAGGGCTTTTTTGACGTTCCACCGGATTTGGCCGATGGAACCAGGTGCGCCGGTTGGTTCGCAAAGGACGTGGAGGCGACCAAAAAAATCTTCGCAAACAGGATGTCCATAGAGCAGGGCAAATTCAAGGTCTTGGCCGCGGCTCCCCTGAGCACGATTCCTGTTGAGCCTGATGTTGTGCAAATTTTTGGAAATCCCCATCAGATGCTCAGCCTTGTCTATGCCAACATGTGGGATGGCAGCGATAATGTCAGCTTGAGCACCAATGGTCACGGCGCATGCTGCTATGAAGTGATGGTGGTGCCGTATCTCACCGGTGAGGTGAAATTGGCTATAGCTGACATTGGCGAGAGGCGTTATGCTATGGCTGCCGATGATGAAATGATAATGGGTGTGCCCATGGCTCAGCTTCATAGACTTTATGAAAATCTAAAAGAGGCCCATGAAGGAGTCTACAAATACCCCCTCAAGTATAATTTTGAACCGTTACCTGAACCCGCTCTGAAATTTTTGTCAAAATATTGAGAAGGTGTACCATAATGTTGCAAAAGTCGAGGGTGCTGCAAGGTCGTTCATTAAGTAGTCGGGAGTTGGAAATCAAAAGATGAGGAGGAGTAATCTGCTTTGTTTCGTCCTACATAAGCCGATTTTTTGAGATAGTAGTAACCAATGAATGATATTTGAGTAATAGCTGGGAGGGCTGGTATACATGAATATCACCGCTACGTTAAGTAAAGCCAGGCGGTTGTTCCCGGACAAGGAATGTGTTGTGGATGGTGACAGGCGTCTTACCTACCGTCAGACAGCCGAGCGGGTGGATCGCTTGGCCGCGGCACTGGCCGCGGTTGGTATGAAAAGCCAGGATTGCATATCTGTTATTGCCCCGAACAGCCTCGAATTTTTAGAAAGTTATTATGCCGGATCGGTTTTAGGGCTAATAGTCAACCCTATCAATGTTCGCCTGCTGGGTCCCGAAATGGCATTTATCCTCAATGATGCCAAAAGCCGCCTGGTGATCGCCGACCCTCGTTATAAGGACCGGATATTGGAGGCCCTTAAGGAGGCTAAATTTGTGGAAGGGGTGGTCTGGTTGACGGATGCGCCCCCCATTCTGACCAAAGGCAGGTCTTGGGCCTATGAGGCCTTCCTGGACAAAGGAAAGGCGGATTTCCGGGAACCCGAACCCCTTGGTGACGATGCTCCCGCGCACCTGTATTACACCTCCGGGACCACCGGCAGGCCTAAAGGGGTAATCCTGACACACCGCAATGTCACCGTCCACGCCCTGGGCGCGATTGCCGAGTTTAATCTGAATGACACCGACGTCTGGTACCACGTGGCTCCCATGTTTCACTTGGCAGACGCCTGGGCCACATTCGCCGTAACATGGGTCGGAGGCAGGCATGTTATACAGCCGGAATTTGAGGCTGGTGAAATCCTTGCCACCATAGAAAAAGAAGGTATTACGTTGACCAATCTCATCCCAACCATGCTTAACCTTATGGTAAATCATGATCAGGCCAAAAAATTCAATTATTCGTCGCTCAAGGTCATCCTATCCGGGGGCGCCCCAATTGCTCCTGAAACGGTCCGGCGAATCATTTCCACTTTTCATTGTGACTATGTCCAGACCTACGGCCTGACCGAGACCTCGCCATACTGCACGGTATCAACCCTAAAGGCACATTTAAAAGAATTGCCTATTGAAAGACAGAGGGAAATCATCAGCCGCACCGGCCGGGAATTCATTACAGTGGAACTCCGTGTGGTGGACGAGCAGGGCCGGGATGTACCCGGGGACGATCAAAGCGTTGGAGAAATCTGGGTCAGAGGTGACACGGTGACTCCGGGTTATCTGAACCGGCCGGAGGCAAATAAGGACGCTTTCAAGGATGGATGGTTCAGGACCGGAGACCTGGCTGTAATTGATGAGGAGGGATACGTAAACATTGTGGACCGGAAAAAGGACATCATCATTTCCGGAGGAGAAAACGTTTATTCGACCGAGGTGGAATATGTCCTGATGGAGCATCAGGCCGTGCTGGAATGTGTGGTCATCGGTGTCCCGGACCGAAAGTGGGGCGAGGCGGTCAAGGCGGTCGTTGTGCCTAAGCCCGGAAAGGAAGTGAAAGAAGAGGAACTGAAAAGCTTTGTAAAAGAACGCCTGGCCCGTTACAAGGCCCCCAAGAACGTTGATTTTGTTGATTCCTTGCCGAAAACAGGTTCTGGAAAATTGATGAAGCGTGCTGTGCGTGAATTTTATTGGAAAGGCGAAAAGAGGAGGGTCCACTAAGAGGAAATGGACATTAAAACCCCTTTACACTGCCGTTTAAAACGAATAATGTCTCAACCCCATGGATCAAGTTAAACAAAAGCCCATGTATCGCTTCCTGGTGGTGCTGACCATTGCATCAACGGTTGGACTTCAGGCATGGCTTACCCTTTTCAACAACTTCGCCGTGGAGATTGCAGGGCTTCAAGGCAAACACATTGGAGTGATTCAATCGGTAAGGGAGATACCCGGGTTCCTGGCACTGCTTGCCGTCTATGTCATGCTGATCGTCAGGGAGCACCGTCTATCGGCCCTCTCCATACTCTTTCTGGGACTGGGCCTGGGGGCAACCGGCTTTTTTCCATCCTATTCCGGGCTACTGATAACCACCGTGATCATGAGCTTCGGATTTCACTACTTCGAGACAACCAACCAGTCCCTCACCCTACAGTATTTTGACGCGAAGACATCTCCCTGGGTCTTCGGCAGGCTGAGAAGCCTGGCCGCGGCCTCCAGCATCGCAGTGGGAGTCTTCATATACCTTGTGGCCCCGCTTCTGAGCTTCATTCAGATCTACCTTCTTATCAGCGGTCTTATTGCAGCAGCGGCCGTGTGGGGTCTGCTTCAGGAGCCCACGGACCGCGATATCGTGCCTCAGCGGAAAAGGATGATCTTTCGCAGAAAGTACTGGCTGTTTTATTTCCTCACCTTCATGGGTGGAGCGAGAAGGCAGATATTCATGGCATTTGCCGTATTCCTGCTCGTAAAGAGATTCAGCTTTTCCGTTCAGGAGGTAACCGCCCTATTCGTTATAAACAACCTGATAAACTATTTTCTGGCGCCTCTCATCGGAAAATCCATTATCCGGTTTGGAGAAAGAAAGGTCCTGTCCCTGGAATACTCGAGCCTGATATTCATATTTCTCGCCTATGCCGCAGTGGAGTCCAGGATTGTGGTAGCGATTCTATACATCCTCGACCACATCTTCTTCAACTTTGCCATGGCCATCAGGACCTACTTTCAAAAGGTGGGGGACCCGAGGGACATCGCCCCGAGTATGGCCGTGGGCTTCACCATAAACCATCTTGCAGCGGTTTTCCTTCCTGCCGTCGGAGGCATCCTGTGGATGGTGGATTACCGCATACCCTTTGTTGCCGGGGCCTTCATGAGCGTTGTCTCCCTGATAGCCGTTCAGGGCATACGAACAGGATCAAATTCCTGAGAAGATCAGGCAGTGGCTTTTCACCTGAGGTCCCGAATCTCTTCCCGTTATCAACCGTCTGAATTGTCAACCACATAGGCCTGGTACCCCTTTTTTAATCTGATTGACAACCGGTGTTTTACATCACATTATGGGTCAGTCGGCGTTTTGACATTAGTACTGATGGCTTTGGATCCTCGATGGATAGGGCGATACAATTAATAGCGAGTACGTTATCAGTTGACAGAAGAAGGATTTTTGGAATTATTAGGACATCCCATTTACATTAAAAGGAGGAGATATGAGCAAATTTATTGAGATTAA
>JAIOSR010000165.1 GCA_021107495.1 Desulfobacterales bacterium
CCCGGGAAATGGCCTCCTGGGTATCCTGGGAGCAGGAATAAAGATTGTCGGTAACATATTCCACATAGGGAAGGGATGCGGCATAGTCCCGGACCGCCGGGACATCGACGACACTGCCGATATTGATTCCGCAATTGCATACAAACACCCCGATGCGAGGCCTTTCACCAATTATGTTGGTCTCTTCGGGGTCCTTTTTTTCTTTGGTCAGGGTGTTCCTTGACGTGCTCAGAAGGGCTCCTGCCTCTGCTGCGGCCCCGCTTGCCTCAATAACCGACTGGGGGATATCTTTGGGGCCTTGAAAGGCGCCACACACATAAATGCCTTCCTTAGACGTGGTAACAGGATTAAAGGATCCTGTTTCACAGAATTGACCCTCGGTAAGATCGATTTCCAGCTTTTGAGCAAGTTCCACCATTTCAGGTGATGTCTCAAGCCCTACCGAGAGAATGACCATATCAAAAGTCTCTATCTCGATCTCTCCATTTTCATGGATATATGGAATTGACAGGTCATCTTTGCCCAAAACAGGGTCAATGGTATGGATCCTGGAACGGATAAAACGAACCCCGTGTTTGTTTCGGGCTTCATCATAGTACCTCTCAAAATCCTTACCGTGGGTCCGCATATCCATGAAGAAAACCGCGCAGTCCAGGTCGCCTCCCGCGTGTTCCTTTGCAATAACGGTCTGCTTTATTGCGTACATGCAGCAGACCGAGGAACAGTAGCCGTGATCGCAGCGGTTGATATCCCTCGATCCCACGCATTGCAGCCAAGCAATTTTCTTAGGTTCTCTGTTGTCTGAAGGCCTGACAAGATGACCCATTGTGGGGCCTGAGGCGGAAAGAATCCTCTCAAATTCCATTGAAGTGATAACATTCGAATGTGTTGAATAATGATAGGTCTCAATCTTAGAGGAATCAAAGGGCTGAAAACCGGGGGCTAAGATAATAGAGCCCGCATCTATTTCCAGGGTCTCGGGCTGCTGGGCATGTGTTTCAAGTGTCACGGCTTCGGCCCCGCAGACCTCAACACACTCGAAACATTCGGAGCAATAGCTGCAGTTTAGACAACGATTCGACTCATCCTGGCCTGTTTTTTCGTCATAGCCTAATTCTACTTCTTTGAAGTTGCCCTCACGCTTTGCCACAGCAAGTTCCGGCATCTTTCCCCTTGTTTTTTTTGCTTCATTCCGGGGGATCGGGCGGTAAGAAGGATTTTCCATTGAAATAGGGGTTCGTCCTTCGGCCATGTCCCGGCCATCCAAATAACGGGTAATTGACTCGGCCGCCTCTCGGCCAGCAGCTATTGCACCTATAGCCACCCAGGGACCGGTCTGTGCGTCTCCGCCTGCAAAAACCCCTTCTCTGCCGGTAGCAAAGGTAACAGGATCTACCTCGATGGTCCCCCACCGAGAGAAATTTAAACCCTCGATTTCCTCGATAGCGGAAAGAGCCGGCCTTTGTCCGATGGCCGGGATAAGTTGATCAATTTCCAGGTCAAACTCGGTTTCCGGTACCGGGATCGGTCTTCTTCTGCCCGATGAATCGGGTTCCCCTAATTCCATTTTTATACAACGCAGCCCCACTAAACGGCCATTTTCGGCAAGTACCTTCTGGGGGGCACAAAGATAAGTAATCTTAACGCCTTCCGCTTCCGCCGCCAGGATCTCATCTTCCCATGCCGGCATCTCATCGCGGGTGCGACGGTAACGAATACTTACTTCCTCGGCACCTAAACGAATCACACATCGGGCCACGTCCACGGCCACATTCCCCCCTCCGATAATGACCACCTTTTTCCCTACATCCGCCTTACCGGTCAAATTTACTTCTCTCAGGAAATCCACACCCTGAATGACCCCTTTGGCCTTCTCGCCCGGGACACCTAATGGAATTCCCCTATGGGCCCCTATAGCAAGGTAGACTGCTTTGTGACCTTCCTCAAAAAGATCAGCCAGATTGAAATCCTGACCAAGGGCGGTATTGGTCTTGATCTCCACCCCGAGATTGGTAATTAGTTCTATCTCCCTGTCCAGGACTTCTCTGGGAAGGCGATGCTCGGGAATGCCTGCTCTCAGCATCCCTCCCGGCTCCGGCAATGCCTCAAATATAGTAGAAAGGATCCCTTTTTTTGCTAAGTGATAGGCAACGGAAAGCCCGGCAGGTCCGGAGCCGATAATGGCCACCCTTTCCTCCCGCTTAGGCAGGCATTCTATTTTTACGTCCCTGGGATCAAATTTATCGGCGGCTAATCGTTTAAGGTGTCGGATAGCGACAGGATCATCAACCTCACATCGCCGGCAAGCGTTTTCGCAACCATGCGGACAGATTCTCCCGATTACCCCCGGCAAAGGCAGTTCTCTCATGATAATTTTCAGGGCCTCTTCATATTTTCCCTGCTTAACCATCTGGACATAGCCTTGCACATTAAGTCCCGCCGGACAGGCCAGATGGCATGGAGCCCTATCGGTCTTCTGTATGGCAAAGGATCCCGGTATGGCCTGGGCGTATTTTTTGTAGGTTGCCTTTCTGTCGCACAAACCCTGATCGTATTCACTTTGTAGTGCTACCGGACATACCTCTGCACAATCGCCACATGCCGTACATTTGGTAGTGTCAATATACCGGGGGGTTTTGTGAACGGTGACCTTGAAATTTCCTTTGGAGCCTTCAACCTTGTCTACCTCGGCAGAGGTTATCAGGTTGATATTAAGATGCCGGCCGACCTCGACCAGTTTTGGTGAGATAATTCACATTGCACAATCATTGGTAGGAAATGTCTTATCCAGCTCGCTCATCACACCGCCAATGGCGGATGACTTCTCTACCAGATGGACAAGGTATCCGGAATCAGCCAGGTCCAGTGAAGCCTGCATCCCGGCGATACCGCCTCCGACGACCATAACGGATCCAACGGTTTTTTCAGGCATATCATACTCCTTAAGACTTAATGTGGGAGGTTAGAATAAAGATGCGGCTAATTTCTACGATATTTTTATTTTATCGTAGCATATAACTACACTATTACAATTTTTTTGAAAAAGTCAACAAAAAAAATTTCCCAAAGAATCCGGGTTGACATTTATGTTGGTAAATGCTACGTTAAAAAACGATAACGTAGTGTTTGGCAACGCTTTGTATCTTTCGGCGTTCAGCGGTTTTGTTTTGAAGGGAATATGATTCATGACAGATAAAGATAATTCAATCATCAATATCGCCCTTGTTGGCGGAGGGCCTTTTTGTAAAAAAGTTATAGAAAAAATCGCCCTTGGTTATCCTAAGAAAGCTGTAAACGCCAGCATTGTTGCTGTAGCGGATCCGGATTTTAAGTCGCCCGGCGTAATATTTGCGAAAGAGAAGGGGCTGCAGACTGTAAGAGATTATCACGAACTTTATCAACCGGAATATGATATCCATCTTATCATAATCCTGACCCCGGACAAGACTATTTTTGAGGACATTCTGAAGACCAAACCGCACAATATCAGAATCCTCGCGTACCACGTATTTGAACTTTTCTGGAAAGCCATCGGCCTTGAACGGGAGAGGGCCGAGGAGATAGAGACCATCCTGAACGGCATTCAGGACTTCATCTTAGTCATTACCCCGGAAAGGGAGATCATTGATGTAAACCAGCCTTTTCTCGATCAGATGGGTTACTCCCGCGAAGAAGTGATAGGCAGCAAATGCCATGAGATCTACCATAAAGAAGATCACCCTTGTAATGGGAGTGACCTCTTTTGTCCTCTAAACAGGGTCATTCGTGACAAAAGGCCCAGCCAGCAGGTCAGGACCCGGGTGGACCACAATGGCGAACGACGTTATATTGAAGTGACCATTTACCCCATTTGGGAAAAAGATGGTAAGATCTCAAAATTCATAGAGATCAGTCGTGATATAACCGAACGAAAGAAAGAGGAATCGGAAATCACCCAACGTCTGGAGCAGATGGTCGAGGAACGAACCCGTCAGTTGAAGGAAACCCATGGCAAACTTCTACACCAGGACAAAATGGCCTCTTTAGGCAAACTGTCCGCATCGGTCGTCCACGAAATCAATAACCCGATCGCTGGAATATTGAATCTTATCATACTCATCAAAAGGATTATTGAAGAAGGTCCTATGTCCCAAAAGGAATTGGATCTCTTCAGCCGGTACCTGAACCTGATGGAGACGGAAACCAGGCGAACAAGCCGGATTGTCTCCAATCTCTTAGCCTTTTCCAGACAATCAAAGGTGGACCTAAAGAGTTTGAACGTTAACCGACTTTTAGAAAAAATACTCTTCTTGAATTCCAATCTTTTAAAAATGAGTGGTGTCGAGGTTGAAAAAAAGCTGGATGCAAACCTGCCCGACATTGTAGGTTCGGAGGACCAGCTTCAACAGGTTTTTATGAATCTTGTCTCCAATGCGGGCGAGGCCATTGAAGTCGACGGAGGTGGTATCTTGAGCATAGAAAGCGAGTGCTTTTCGGAGGGAGACAAGATAACGGTTTCCTTCAGAGACACGGGTGCAGGTATACGCGAAGAAAACCTTTCCAGACTTTTTGAACCCTTTTTCACTACAAAGAAGAAGGGTAAAGGAGTCGGGTTAGGGCTTTCGGTGGCATACGGGATTATTGAAGAGCATGGCGGCTCAATCAATGTGGAATCAGAGGAGGGAAAGGGCACAACTTTCAAGGTAGAGCTTCCACTGAGACATATCTCAGAGAGGCTTGACCCGGATGGAGGTCCCTATGTTGAACACTAAGATCCTCATTGTAGATGACGAACTGATCATGCGGGAGTCCTTAGGAGGCTGGCTGGAAAGGGACGGGCATGATATAGAAACGGTAGCCAGCGGTGAAGAGGCACTGGAAATCTTAAAAGACACGCGGTTTGATATCCTTTTGGTGGATATTAAGATGGAAGGCATGAGCGGTCTGGATGTTCTGAGGCATGTGAGAGAAAACGATCCTGATGTCGCGGTCGTCATGATTACGGCCTACGGATCTATTTCCACGGCCATTGAGGCCATGAAAAACGGTGCCTATGAATATCTGCTCAAACCTTTTGACCCTAATGAACTGGGTGTGCTTATTGAAAAGATCATTGAGCACCAGGCACAGGCCCGAGAAAACCTCTTTCTGAAAGAGCAACACAAGGATCGAACCCGATTCGAGAGCATGATAGGCCAATCCAGACCAATGCAGGAATTGTTCGATCTCATAAAGGACGTGGCGCCCACGGACTCAACGGTCCTCATCACCGGTGAAACAGGAACGGGCAAGGGTCTGGCCGCCAAGGCAATCCATACAAACAGCCCCCGCTACGAGGGGCCTTTTGTTGTTGTAAATTGCGGAGCCCTGCCCGAGCATCTTTTGGAGAGTGAGCTTTTTGGTTATCAGAAAGGGGCCTTTACTGATGCCAAAACAACAAAAAAAGGCCGGCTGGAGCTGGCCCACGGGGGGACCCTTTTCTTAGATGAGATAGGGGAAATAAGCATGAGAATGCAGATAGATCTCCTGAGGGTTTTAGAAGATCGTATTTTTTATCGGGTGGGGGGCACGCAACCAATTGAAGCAGATTTCCGAATCATTGCGGCTACCAATAAAAATCTTGATTTGGCGATACAGGATGGGACGTTTCGTCAGGACCTCTATTATCGCCTGAATGTCATCTCCTTTGAAATGCCCCCCCTTCGAGACCGGAAAGAAGATATCACCCTTTTGGCCGAGCACTTTCTCCAGCGTTTTTCTCAGGAGACCAACAGGCTGGTAGACAGGATCAGCCGCGAGGCCATAGACGAAATGATGCTTTGTGATTGGCCGGGAAACGTTCGGGAACTGGAAAACGCAATTGAGAGGGCGGTGGTAGTAGGAAAACAAAGAAGTATACTCCCGGAAGACCTGCCCATATTCTCTTCGGAACACCATCCAGGTCTTTTAGACAACTCATTGAAAGAAATTGAAAAGGTCCATATCATCAGCATCCTGGACAGGAAGAAGTGGAACATCTCGAAAAGCGCGGAAATTCTGGGGATTGATCGCTCAACACTCTACAGCAAAATCAAACGTTACAATATTCATAGACCGATTTGAGCACCCTGCCGGAAAATAGCATCGTCATTTCTCCCATTGGAGATTTGGACAAGGAACTCCTGGAACAGCTTGCCAAGGAAATCAGCCGGGTATTCGGGTGCAGCACACAAATTATTCCGCTCCTGCAAGACCTGGATTTTGCACTGGATATCGAAAAGAGGCAGTATCATTCCACACCCATACTGGAAATTCTGGCAAGCAAAGCGCCGCCCCGGACGGTCAAAATACTGGGTATTGCCCAAGTGGACCTCTTTATACCTATCCTGACTTATGTCTATGGGGAAGCTCAATTAGGCGGAAAGGCATGCATCATTTCTACATATCGGTTAAAAGAGGGCCTTTCTCCCCTAAGCAGCACCGTGCTCTATTACCAGCGTGTCGTAAAAGAGGCTATACACGAATTGGGACACACGTTTAAGCTCCGCCATTGCAGGGATCAAGCATGCATTATGCACTATTGCCGAAGCACCCGGGATGTGGACCTTAAATCCGATCAGCTCTGCCGGTACTGCACAATACTACTTGATGATGAAATAAAAAGGCTGGGTTAAGCGAGTAGAGCCTGTCTGCCTTTCAGGTTTTGAGGAAAAGCCCGGTTAAATTCTTCCAGCCGATCTGCGGCATACTGCCGTAAATATCATGCCCCAGATAACCGCCGTCAGCCGCCAGAGGGCCTGCGGTCTCTTCCACTAAATCATAAAGATGCTCTACCTCTTCACCCATAAAGCGCTCACTTTCTCTATTTATCATCAGGTTTTTAAGGTCCTCGCGCAAGTTTTTGGGATGAATAGTCATTACCCACCCTTCCGTGTAAGGATCGTCATTGGCGAGCCGCCCGGTTTCCCTGAGCCTCGGGTTGATTGAAGTTATAACTCCGCTTATGGGGGAAAGGACATTTGCCTTATTTTTCGTCCGGTATACCGAAATATCCGGCTGATCCTGGTAAATCTCTTTGCCGATTAGAGGGGA
Organism: Desulfobacterales bacterium; assembly: GCA_021107495.1. GTDB lineage: Bacteria > Desulfobacterota > DSM-4660 > Desulfatiglandales > Desulfatiglandaceae > JAIOSR01. The sequence goes on from JAIOSR010000165.1 coordinate 7,051, forward strand.
TTCTATTCGGTCAAGGGGACCCAACAGCCGCAAGGCGAAGTCATCAATTCCCACCCGGGCCTCTGCGCCTTCTTCGATCTTTAACCAGGAATGCCCTCGATGCAGGTAATATCCCTGTGGCACCTTAAACCCCTTGATTTGCATATAATTTATTGGCCTTACCGTGGCAATTACCGTGTATTGGTCAGAAAAATATTGGTCAAATTCACAATCCGCGCAACCATATTCATTTGTGCACGCCCTGAAGTCTATATGACCCTTCATATTGTGAATGCATGGCCGCTTCCAGGTGGGCAGTTCCTTTAACTTGTCCTTCCAGGATATGATGCTGCCGCGCTTTCCCCGCTGAGTCCTCCCCGCCTTTGTTATCCTTTTATTTTCATTGGCCATATTTTTCATTGCCCTGTCAAAGGGACATTCAGGACAATTGTAATTTCTGTTGCAGGTCTTTTTACCGACTACCTCAGCCTGCATCCAGATACAAGGTCGAGGTTCCTCTCTTGATCGTCTATTTTGAATGGTTGATTCCATTTCAGTCCCCCTCCAGGATCTCATTTTTCAAACTTAAAAATCGGTGGGCAGTAACAGCTCAATAAGTAGCGGTGTTAGCACCGCATGCCCCTACGGATGCCGGTTTTTATTCAAGAGATTTACGCATAAATTCGAGTTCCCCGAATATTGAGCGGATACGGTAAACATTTCAAGATCATGTCTTGAGAAATACCTTTGTGAGATTTTCCCATCCCAATTGCGGGAGGTTTCCGAATATATCGTCGGCCAAATAACCACCATCCGCTGCCAAGGGTCCGGCTATCGCTTCAACCATGTTTTCCAATTTGTCAACCTCTCCGTTCATCCAATCCAGGCTGTCGGCATCGGCCATGAGCTTTTTTAGGGTCCCTTTCGCGTTGGGAGTATGGATCATGAAAAGCCACCCGTCTTCATAGGGCTTTTCATTGGCAAGACCCGGCTTTTCTCTCAGTTTCGAATTTACCTCCATTATAATCCCGTCCACCGGGGAA
>JAIOSR010000473.1 GCA_021107495.1 Desulfobacterales bacterium
ACACTCTAAAGCATTTTTCAGCATTTTTTACCATTTATGCGAAGTGATTCTTCTCCCATACCCCTCGGCGATATTCGATGGTATGGAAACAGCGGATCTTCTGATTTGTCAGGTCAAACCGTACATTTCATCTTTTGGAAAACGTTTAACTCTTTATAATTTTTAAACATTTTTATCCGCCTGTTCTCTGTGGCGGATCACTCGAGCCCCTGACCCCCTTGAACCCTTCATTTAGATCAACTCTTTTGGAGATGATCCTACGAAATAAAATAATATCAAATCACATTGTTTGAGCTGAAAATATTAGTCCAGAAAGAAATAATAGTCAAGGTCTTCATGAGTTATTTGCATGAGGCTCTAATTCATTAATGATTTCATTATGTTTAGGGAACGATAACCGGTTGGGAAAAGAACGTGGGAGAAATGCCGTACCCTGCTGTAAACCTATGTCACTTCCAAATCTTGGACATCAAGCATGTCCGTAAGCTTGAGAAGAATGGTCGCGGTCTGTTCTATTTGTTCTTCTGATAATTTATTAAGGCCGTCAATAATTTTCTGCTGAACAGGAGGTGGTGCGTTTTCGGCAAGGACCTCCCCGTTTTTAGTCAACTCGATGGTAATCACCCGGCGGTCCTGTGAAATCCTTAATCTCCTTACAAGGCCTTTATGCTCTAACCGATCTATAATTCCGGTTACAGTGCTTGAATTGACCAGAATCTGTTTGGCGATCTGGGAAGGAGAAAGCGGGCCGTTTTCGTAAAGGGCCAAAAGGCAGTTAAGCTGTGCCGAACTCACATTGTATATTTTGTTGAGTTCCTTGGTATAAAGCTCTCCGGCCTGCATCAGCCTGCGGATCGAGTAAATAATTTCCCTGGATCGTGTCGCGTGAACACCCAATGGTAATTTAGGAATAGTTTCGTTGTCATTCAGTAGCATAATTATCTGCCTTTTCTTCAATTCTCTGGATTTAAATGATTGACTATAGCTCTCAATCCAAGTCTGGTCAAACCATTTTGAAGTGCCCCGTCCTAAAAAAGACAAAGACATTGAATCTCTGTATCCGCCCAATATTGGGGAACTCGAGTTTATGCGGACATCTCTTGAATAACGACCGGCGTCCGGCCACAAGCAAGGAGGGGGGAGTCTGCCGTTGACTCTTGTTGAAAAGCACTAACAGATCACGTTAGGACCGCCCCCTTTACAACGACCCCTTTACTATTTTTGCTCCGCAGGACCAAAGGAGCGGATGAAAAGATCGTGGAGGGCCTGCCGGCCGTCATCGGCGAGGTAGCGGGTTCCGGTGCCGGCAAACGTATCTGAGGTAATCACCGGTGTTTTCTCAATCCATTGGCGGTCCTCCCAGGAAAACCAACCCTTTCGTTCCTGATCATATACGCTCAGCGGCCGGTTAAATAGTTTTGCCAACTCGACCCCCCAGCCTGTTCCCCCTTTGACGGTGTTGTCCGCCTGTATCCAGCCGACCGCAATGACATGGTAGCCGCTGTTGACCATGTGAAAAATGGACTGGATGACTTTTCGGATCTTATCCGACTGGGAGTAAGTGCGTTTCATCAGCTTGGACACAATTTCCATGCTGACATCTCCCTTTTGCAGCTCTTCCCTGTTCAGTACCCGGACGCCCCGGGCGCGCTCGGAATTGTGCCCTTCAAAAGATATATTCACCTCTTTCATGTGCCAGGCCTCGGCAAGCTTGCCGAATTCCGCCTCAGCTCCCCTGTGTCCGCCGCTGTACAGAGTTATTTTTGATATGTCTGTCATTTTTTTATCTCCTTGGTTTTTTAAGACGTTGCGCGATTATACAAAAAAACACCCCTCCGCGGTTCGGCAGGGTTAATATATAAAATAATTCATATTTTCTCTATTGCAACCATGGCCGTCATATTTTTTTCGCTCCGGGTCGCCAATCTATCCTATTAATATTTAAGGTTCTTCTCCAAAAGAGTTGATCTAAATTAAGGGGTCAAGGGGTCAAGGGTTTTTTAAAAGGGTTCGAGGATTCGAGGATTCGAGGGTTCAAGTGGAGGATGTGCGAATCCGCTTTTTCTGAATTCTGACTTTCGATCCCGCCACACTTATTGCGGGCAAGCTCTGAATTCCGGCCTCAGACCTCTGCCCTCTGTTTTTTCACTCGACCCCCTGGCCCAGACCGATTAACCTTAACTATATTGTCAATAAATTATCATCATTATGAAACTTATCCTATACTCTAAGTAATCACCACGTCGCGACAGGGCGGGCCTTGACCCCTGGAATCCTTGAATCCTGATCATCGATCAACTAGTTTGGAGATGATCCGTAATTTATAATTGAGGGAGAAAAAAATGCTGTTACCAAGATTTGATTATCTGGACCCCAAGAATCTTGAAGAAGCACTTGACCTGTTAGCCGTTCACAAGGAGGATGCAAAGGTCCTTGCCGGGGGGACCGATCTTCTGGTCAGGATGAAAAAAGGGCTGTTAACGCCAAAAGTGCTGATCAGTCTGAAATCCTTGAACGAATTGTCCTATATTAAAGAAGAAGCGGGGTGTATTAAGATCGGTGCCCGAACGCCACTGGCCGACATTATCGCATCCGGCCCGGTTCAGGATAACGCCCGGGCACTTTCTCAGGCGTGTGAAAAAGTAGGGGCAATAACCATGCAGCATTACAGGGGCACGATTGGAGGAAATATCCTTCAGGACAACCGGTGCCATCACTATAACCAGTCTGATTTTCACAGATCCGGGCACCAGGCCTGTCACAAAAATGGCGGAAAAACCTGCTACGCACGAGAGAACGCAGACCGGTGCAACTCCACCTGCCAGTCAGACGGTTCCACAGCCCTCATGGCCCTGGGAGCAAAACTTGTCCTTTTAAGTAAAGGGCAAGAGAGGACCGTGGATCTTGATAACTTTTATACCGCTGACGGCATCATGCCCCATGACATGGAACCCCATGAACTTCTTAAAGAAATCATTATCCCGATCAATGGTGCCCGGAGCGCCTATAAACGGTTGGCCTACCGGTCAGCCATTGATTACCCCATTGTCTGCGCCGGCGTTCTCGTAAGACCGTCCGACTCACAAAAAGATCGAATAGATGAAGCACGGATCGTTGTGGGCGCCATGGGCAGGGCCCCCTTGTTTCTTGCCCAGGCCTCATCTTCTTTAAAAGGTAAAAAACTTGATGACACCGATGCCTTTAAAAAAGCGGCAGACGCATCAATGGACAGTGCCGCAACATTTGCTGTTCACAATGTGGGGTCAACCCTTGAATACCGGTGCAGCATGATATCCCCGCTGGTGCTTCAGGGGTTGAAGGAAGCGGCATCAGAGAAGTAGCAGGGGCGGCAGAGAATTCAAACGGATAACCGGTCATAATGGAGTTTTAAAATGGAAAAGATAGAAATCACCCTGAATATAAATGGCAAACCCCATGAGGTCACGATCTATCCAAACGATACCCTTTTGGATGTATTGAGGGATAAGCTGGATCTGACCGGCTCAAAAGAGAGTTGTGGAGAAGGGGTTTGCGGATCCTGCACCGTTCACATGGATGGGAAACCGGTGCGCGCCTGCCTGACCCTGGCCATGGAGGCACAAGACGCAGAGATCAAGACCGTGGAAGGGCTTGCCAACGGGGATGAGCTCTCGAATCTGCAGCAGTCCTTTATTGATCACGGTGCCGTCCAATGCGGGTTCTGCACCCCCGGTATGCTCATGTCGGCGGACGCACTGCTCAGGGAGAATCCAAAACCGGATGAAAAAACCATCCGCAAGGCCCTTGCCGGAAATATCTGCCGGTGTACCGGATATGCAAAAATTGTCCAGGCAGTGGCCCATGCGGCCCAGCCCCAGGACAATTGTTGCGATTGTAAATCAAAGGAGTAAGAGATGTCTGATCACACCTTAATAGGGACAAGGATGCCCAGGGTTGATTCCAGGGCCAAGGTTATGGGAAAGGCAAAGTACACAGCCGATCTGAAACTGCCCGGTATGCTTGTGGGAAAGATCAAGAGAAGCCCCTATGCCCACGCACGCATCTTGAATATTGATACGTCAAAGGCTGAGGCCCTTCCCGGCGTCAAAGCGGTTGTCACGGGAAAAGATACCGAAGGTGTCAAATGGGGTGTTTTTCCCTATACCCGGGACCAGCAGTTTATACAGGTAGAAAAAGCCCGTTACATTGGGGATGAAGTGGCGGGCGTGGCTGCCATGGATGAAGAGACCGCTCTCAGGGCACTTGATCTCATCGAAGTGGAATACGAGGAACTACCGGCCATATTCGACCCAATGGAAGCCATGGCATCGGATACCGAACTGATTCATGAGGATTTTCCCAATAATATAAATATCCATGTGAATATCGACACGGGAAACGTGGAAGAAAACTTTGAAAAAGCCCATTATATTCGTGAAGATACCTTTATGGCATCCGAAGAATCCTATTTCCACGCCGAACCCTATGCCGTGGTGGCGCGGTTTGATCATGAAGACTGCCTGGAAGTCTGGTGCCCCAATGCCGGGCCGCACATGAAATCCAAACCGCTTTCCAATTCATTCAAGATCCCGCTTCACAAGGTCAAGATCAAGAAGATTGCCATTGGCGGTGCTTTCGGGGGGCGGTCTGAAATATGCCCGGCCGACTATATTTGTGCGCTTCTGGCAAAAAAGACCGGCAAACCCGTCAAGATTGTGTTCACACGGGAAGAAAACACCATTGCCACCCGCCAGGGACATGCCATGATTACCACCCATAAAACAGGTGTGGACAGGGAAGGAAGAGTCCTTGCCCGTGAAAGCACCTGCTATATGGACGGCGGCGCCTATTCCAGTACCGGTCCCATTGCCACAAGCGTTCCCTTTCTTTCCATGGAACAGGCATATCGAATGGAAAGTGTGCGGTACAACGGCTATCGGATTTACACCAACAAACCCATCAGGGGAATGATACGGGTCCACGGAAGAGGGTTTGCCTGCGGGGTCGACACGCAGCTGGACATGATCGCAGACCATCTCGGTATAGATCCTGTGGAGATAAGATTGAAAAACTCCCGGCAGCCGGGTGATTATACAAGCACCAAATCCTATGTTTCCTCCTGCGCCATGGATGAAACCATTCACAAGGCCGTAGAAAAATCAGGCTTTAAGGAAAAATGGGGGAAACTGCCCCCTTTCCATGGCATCGGTATCGGTACCAATTCCGTGCAGACCGGGTTCCCCATGGGCATCCGGGGCGGCTCCCAGTCCTTTATCAAATTCAATGAAGATGGAGAAGCCACGGTCATGTCCGGTGTGGTGGACAACGGCCAGGGCAATGAAAACATGCTGGTCCAGATCGCGGCCGAGGAGCTGGGTCTTTTGCCGGAAGACATCCATCTGGTGAATGCCGACACCGAGACCACATCCTCTGACCCCGGATCATATTCCCAGGTCTCGACCTTTGTGGGAGGGCATGCCGTCAAGATTGCCGCTGAAAACTGCAGGGAAAAGCTCTTCAAGGTGGCGGCCAAAGTATTAAAAGTTGACCCTCAAGAACTGGCGGCCAAAAATCGCCTCATTTTCGTCAAAGACGACCCGGAAAAATCCATACCCATTAAAAAGGTGGTCAGAATCAGTCTGTTAAACTTCACCTCGGTCAACGCCGAAGGCGGCTACTGGCCCAAAGTGGACATGAAACGCGAATGGGTCAAAAACCCGTATGGTCAGATGTGCGAAGCCTTTTCATTCGGTACCACCATTGTGGAAGTCAAGGTCGACCCTGTTACGGGTCAGGTTGAGGTGCTTGAAGCAACCGCGGCACAGGATGTGGGTTATGCCTTGAATCCCCTGATTTTGGAAGGCCAGTTTGAAGGTTCCGTTGCCATGGGCGGACAGGGCGGCATGCTGACCGAGTATCATGAATGGATGGACGGCAGGTGTATCAATCCCACCATGCTGGATTATAAAGTACCCCTGGCCTGCGATATGCCCAGGATCAACAATATCATTGTGGAATCCATTGACCCCAAAGGGCCATACGGTGCCAAGGAGGCCGGCATGTCTATTGCCATGTCCGCTGCCCAAGGCTACAGTGGCGCCGTCAGCAATGCAATCGGCGTCTTCCTGGATTCTTTTCCACTGACACCGGACAAGATTCTTGCCGCCATTAAAGAAAAACAGACCCGACAGTTGAAACAGGAAAACGCGGATAAAACCGAAGGCAATTGATTACCGACAGGATGTGTAACGGGAAAGGGTTATGAGGCCTTTTCCGAGTGACTGTCGGGAGGCCTTCGTCATTTCAATGGGTTACGGAATGGGGGACCCCCTGGCCCCGAGCCGAAGGCGAGGGGAACAGGGAGGGGGGAGGCATCACCCGTCCGTAACCCTTTGAAATGACCAGACCGTGAGACCCGGAATCGAGGAAAAGACTTCATAACCCGGTCATAGGGTAGAACTACTGTTACTATCCTAAATAATATGACCAGAAAAAAACATGATTTCAATCTGTTGCTCAATTTTATATTGAATCTTGGCCCATAGATTCTAATGAGGAGCCGATATTTTTTTGATATATTTACGGGAGGAAGAAGATGAAAGCACTAATCATAGGCGGCGTCGGCGGTATGGGACAGGGTGTGGCCCGGGACCTGATAAAACAGGAACCGGTCACGGATGTTGTCCTGGCAGACTTGTATCCGGACCCGGAAAGACTGGCGCCGAAATTACGCGAGAGCTCAAAGGTCACCCTGATCAAGATGGACGTAAACGATCATGAAGGCATGGTAAATACATTCAAGGACTCGGATGTTATAATCAACTGCGCGGGTCCCTTTTACAAGACGGCAGTGCCCGTGGCCAGGGCCGCGGTCGAGGCGCAGGTCAACTATATTGATATCTGCGATGATTACGAGGGAACCGAAATCCTTTTCAACTCCGAGATAGATGAAATGGCTAAAAAAGCCGGTATTACGGTTCTTACGGGTATGGGATCCGACCCGGGAACCAACAATGTCCTGGTGAAGTGGTTCGCGGATCGTCTGGACAGTGTTGAAGAGATTTACCTCTATTGGGTAGTGGCCATTGCCGAACTTTCAGGCGCCGCCTGGGACCACAGTCTTCATATGACCCTCGGGAAGATCCCGCAGTATATAAACGGTGAACTGGTCAACGTGGAAGGCGGGACCGAAATAGTGGCGGAAGAATTCCTGGAACCCCTTGGGACGTGCAATGTTCGCTACGTGGGTCACCCGCAGCCCTTGACCATCCCCAAGTATATCAAAGGGGTAAAAAATGTCATAATCAAAGGGGCGCTCATACCTCTATGGGTGGACGAGCTGATCAAAGAACAGAAAGAGATGGGTTTGTTGAGTCAAAAACCGAAGGATATCAACGGCACGACCGTAATACCCTACGACCTGACGCTCAAGCTTTGGGAGACAATCCCCGAAGGGAGAGACAAGGGTCCGCAGTCTTCGGGTCTCAAAGTCATTGTCAAAGGTGAGCGTGGCGGCAAAAAGGTGACATACACGGCCGATATGGTGGGAAGGATGGCACCCGGCACGGGGCTTCCCGCGTCCATCGCAGCGCTCATGATGAATGACGGGGATGTGACCGAAAAGGGAGTGACGGCCCCTGAAGGCTGTATCGATCCGGACAAATTCCTTGCGGCCTTTTTGAAGCGGGGCGCAAGAATCCACCAGACGGAAAAAATTTCATCCATGTTTGAAGTCTAACACATTACAGGAGACTTACCATGAAAGAGACGCAAAAATTGAACACTGAAAAGAGCTGGGAGCTCTTCGAGGAAGCGTCCGGGTTGATTCCGGGTGGTGTTTTAGGGGCCAGAAAGCCCGGCGATTTTATCGAAGGAGAATACCCCATATTTCTTGAAACCGGCAAAGGCTGCCGCCTGACGGATGTTGACGGCAACGAATTTATCGATTTTTTGTGCGGTTACGGCCCCATCATCCTTGGTTACCTTGAAGAAGAGGTGGATGACGCCGTTTGTAAACAGATAAAAGAAAAAGGGTTCTGTTTCACGCTGACACAAAAATTCCAGAATGCGCTGGCCAAAAAGCTGACCGAAATTGTGCCCTCATCCGAGATGAGTATTTTTCTGAAAACCGGCTCCGACGCCACCACCGCAACTATTCGTATTGCAAGGGCCTATACCGGCAAGATCAAGGTCATGCGCTGCGGTTACCATGGCTGGCATGACTGGTGCGTTGAAATGAAAGGCGGGATCCCTTCGAAATTTTACGAAGATGTCTTTGAATTTCAATACAACAGGCTTGATCAACTGGAAGAGCTGATGGCGACCCATGGCGATGAGACCGCTGCAATCATCATGACGCCGTTCGGTCATCCAAACCATCAAAAGATGGAAGAACCCAATCCCGGGTTTCTTGAAGGAGCAAGAGATCTTGCGGACAAGTACGGGGCGGTGCTGATCTATGATGAGATACGGACCGCCTTCAGACTCAGAATGGGCGGCGCGCAGGAGCTCTACGGCGTGACACCCGATCTGACCGTGCTGGGAAAGGCGATTGCCAACGGATATCCGATTTCTGTTGTGACCGGTAAAAAGGACGTCATGATGTCGGCCTCGGACAAACTTTTTATTTCGTCAACCTTTTTTCCGAACAGCAAAGGCTTTGTGGCCGCTCTGAAGACCATAGAAATCCTTGAGCGGGATAAAGTACTCGAGAATATCTGGGAAAAGGGCGACCGCTTCATTGAGAAGATCCGTGTGCTCTTAGACAAATACGATGTGGGAGCCGAGTTGACCGGCGTGGGCCCAATGTTTTACATCACCTTTAAAAAGGACGAAACAGGGGCATACAAAGGCAAACGTACGGACTTCTATACGCAGCTCATCCGTAAAGGGTTCTTCTTTTCACCGTACCACCATGCCTATATCAGTTTTCGACACACGGAAGAAGACCTGGACTTGACCCTGACGGCCATTGAGGAATGCCTGGCATATGTGAAAGAAAAATATTAGCCGAACGCCCGGCGAGGGCATCATGTTTCCGGATATTTCAAATAGAGCGGCTCCCGGTTTTTTTCCAACCTTTGAATATTCTCTGCCGCCGCGTTCGCAATTCCCTGCATGGAGACATCGGTGGAACCGGCTATGTGGGGTGTCGCTAATACATTATAGCTGAAGATGGGGTCATCCGGATCGGGCGGTTCCTCCCAGAACACGTCCAGACCGGCCCCTGCAATGGCGTCCGAGGCCAGGGCCACCTCCAGTGCATCGCGGTCCACCAGACCGCCTCTTGACACATTGATCAGGAACGCGCTTTGCTTCATTGATGAGAAGGCGTTACGGTCCATGAGATTCCTGCTTTCAGGCGTGAGAGGAAGGCAAAGGACCACATAGTCCGACATCTCAAGGAGTTTTGTGAGCTCCTCCGGGCCCCCAGCCCATTCAAGACCCAAATCCTTCCCGGCCTTTTGTGGATCATGGCGTTTGATCCCGATCAGATGGACATCAAATGCCTTCAACCTCTTAATAAGGGCCCTGCCTATGCCGCCCAGACCCACCACTCCAACGGTCCGGCCGCTCAATGACCTCCCCTGCGGTTCCCCCATCTTTCCGTTTGCCAGGCCTTTGGCCATGCCGCGAATGTCTCTTGAAAGCCCGATCATCAAATATATAGCGGCCTCTGCCACGGAATCGGCATTCCCGGAAATATCGGTGGGCACGTTTGCCACCCGGATATTCATGTCACGGGCCGCTTTGAGGTCAACCAGTTCCAGACCCGCGCCGCACTGCTGGATGAGACGCAGCCTGTCACCCTGTTCCAGTAATTCGCGTGTCACGGTACACATGGTGGGAATGAGGACATCAAACCCCTTCAGGGTATCTATGCCAAACCGCCCGGTGGCCTCAAAATGGTGCTGGGGCAGCTTTGATCGAATCATGCCCAGAAAGCCGCCAAAGGCATTTTCCGGGGCAGCAAAAAGTATCTTCATCGAAAATCCTCCTTCACTTTTCTGTATCCCATGTCAACAGTCCGGTTGATCTTCCTTCCGGG
>JAIOSR010000280.1 GCA_021107495.1 Desulfobacterales bacterium
ATTTAAGCTCTTGAAAATGCGGCAGGAGCCTGCGATATGTCTCCATAATGTGCTCGGGAATTACCCTTACTTCCCCGAACACGGTCATGCAGTTGGTATCACCGTTCCAGCGAGGAACAATATGAAAGTGCATATGTTCCTCAACACCGGCCCCCGCAACCCTGCCAAGATTCAAGCCAACATTAAAACCTTCCGGACTCATTACTTTCTTAAGAACCCCTATGGATTTGCGAACCATGACCAAAAGATCCAGGGTCTCTTCCTTCGTCAGGTCCTCCAGACCCGGGACATGCCTTCTGGGCGCTACTAACAGGTGCCCGTTGATATAGGGATAGCGATTCATCATAACCATGGTAAGGGGTCCCACATGTAAAATTAGTCGCTCAACATCCCCGCTTCGATCATCTCCTGTCTGGAAAATACATTCCCCTCCTTTCTGGTCTGAAAGGATATATTCCATCCTCCACGGTGCCCAGAGTACCTTCATATCTAACGCCTCCTTAAACCCTCATAATGTGATTATTTCGCCACGAATCGTATCACCCAGTTCCAGAAACCCGACGCTGTGTATGCCCGAAGAACTGAAACCGGTCGCAGTGCCCGGATTAAATACGAGGACACCGTCTTTCGTGTAATTCACTGCATTGTGCGAATGACCATAGACAATGACATCCACGTTCTGAAATTCGGTCCAGACACGGTCCTCGAGCCCGGCAGCAGGTCCACCTCCGTGAATAAGGCCCAACCTGTAAGGTCCCAGTTCTATGACCTTTTTTTCGGGAAGCATGTCCCGCACGTCATGGGGATCCATATTCCCGTAAACCCCATGGAAATTCTTCCTGCTCAGGAAGTCGACAATTACGGTAGATGTAATGTCCCCGGCATGCAAAATGAGGTCTTTGTCTGACAGATATCTGTCGTAGATTTGCTCGAACTCCCTGGTTACCCGGCCAAGGTGTGTATCCGAAATGACTCCTATCTTCATTTTCATATCGGGATATTTTTCTCCAAAATATTTAATTAGTCTGGTAACATTTCAGCGTGTTAAAATCGGGCCGGGAAAGGCCGGGGAAATACTTTAACGATTTTTTTAAACTTCTAAATTGGAGTATATCAACTTCATTTAAAAAGACAAGGCATAATCCTGCCGATTTATAAGTGCCCATTCTTACTGCCACAATTGAGAAAAGATTAAAAGACCCAAAATCCTTGACTAAAATAATCTTTGTGGTATTTTTCCAGACTGTTCGGGTTATAAAACTGCTTCGCAATTTGAATGTTTGAATACTGGAACAGTGGAATAATGGGCTTTGCGAAAATGGATATAGAACACCTCGAAAAGAGATTTGGAATTGCGGCGGTGGAAAAAGGATTTATCACGTCGGACCAGGTTATCGAGGCACTTACAATTCAAGTGGCAGAGGACCTTTCCATCGGAACACACCGGCCCATAGGCAAAATATTGTTGGAAAGTGAACTGATTACCCTTCAACAACTTGATGAAGTACTAAAGTCCATGGGAATAAGCGAAAATAATGTGTAAAAAAATCGCTTGAATCGGACTATCCCCGGCCAGAGGGCGGGGGTTTCAAAGACTAAATAAAATAAGGGGGTATGCACTTTACGCAACCGCTTACAGAATATTGAAAAGTAGATGTTGGGGGTGTCCCTTTATCAATGAAAACCGCAGAATTTCGAACAAGAAATGTCGAAGGTCGAAGTGTTTTAACTTCTGCGGTTCGAAATTTCTTGTTCGGTGTTCGATATTCAAGTGTCTTTTCATGTGTTGGCCTCACAGACGATATGAGGTTGAGCGAACTGCATACCCAGTATAAAATATAAGGCGAAACAAATGCCCATATACGAATTCTATTGCCGTAAATGCAACATGATTTTCAATTTTTTCTCCACATCCGTAAATACTGAAAAAAGGCCCATGTGCCCCAAATGCCAAAAGATCAAATTGAACCGGCGCATGTCTGTATTTTCCGTTTCCAAAAATCGAGGGGAAGAAGAGGATATGCAGCTTCCCGATGTGGACGAGAGCAAGATGGAAGCGGCAATGAATGTCCTCGCAAAAGAGGCCGAACACATGGACGAAGATGACCCAAAGCAGGCCGCTAACCTCATGCGAAAATTGACGGACATGACCGGATTGGACCTGGGTGCGGGAATGGAGGAAGCCCTGACCAGAATGGAGGCAGGAGAAGACCCGGAAACTGTTGAACAGGAGATGGGAGACATTCTCGAGGGCGAAGATCCGTTTACCTTGAAGAAAAAAATAATGAAAGCTGCAAAGTACAGTGCCCCCCGGGTGGATGAAAAGCTGTATGATCTGTGATCCTCTTGTCAAACCTCGAAAATTTTAGCTGATTTGGGGGTAATATTTTGGATAAAAGGGTGCGTTTTTAACTCAAGATTTAGGTTCAAGGTTCAGGGTTCACCGTTCAGGGGTTAAAACCTTTGAACCGTTGAACCCTGAACCTCATAACCCGGACCGACCTGATGTCCAAATTTTGAGCAACGTCCTAAAAATTAGGGGGATTGCAGTCACTAAATAAATAGTTTTTACGAGGTCTGATAGTTCTTCACAGTTCGACCAACTCAATGTCTCCCCATGTGGCCATGCTGTCCTCCACAATAGCCACCCCTCCCGCGATTCCTTCTATCTCATTTGCCCGGCCTGCGACCTTTTCAATATCCTTTTTTGCCATAATCCTGTTCCCGAGGGCAGTGGCAGCACCGTCCGCCAATGCCGCCGAAGACGAAAGAAGACAAACAACGTCGGCGATCCCCATGCTCAGGGAATGACCCACTTTCGCCGACGAAGAGCAAACCCCTAACGGCATTTGTCTTTCGGGAATCAAAAGACCGAATTTTTCACTTAAGAGTGAGTCCCCTGCAAAAATTGAGACCGTTACCGGTCTGCCGGCTTTGAGAAAAATATCACCGCCATTCTCTACGATCACCTGCTCCGTGATCCGCATCAACCCCCTGCCAACGTACTGGGCAATGGCACCGGCAACAGAGGCCATGGGGCCCACGCCAAGACCCCTCGTTACATCAATCATCTCTCTTATCATGGAAGGCGCATAAGGATCTTGCCCGCAGGGCGACAGAGATGTTGCAAATTCCGGGTGCATACTGATATATGTTTCTAACTGCTTCCGGTATTCAAACACCAGGTCCGTGGTCTCTTTTTCCAGATTCCTGTCCGCGCTGACCCATAGATCGGTTTCTTTCACCACCACGTGAAAGGAGGTCATATCACTGCTACTGACTTTTTGCCTGTAGGTGCGCTCTTCATGCCGCGACATCCGGGATCCTTTCTATGCCCTGCAAAATTAGAAAAATAGGTTCTTCTTCCAATTAGTTGAGAGAAAGGGGCCAAGGGCTCCAGGGTTCAGGGATTCAAGTGTTTGTTTTTTAATAGTTTTATCAGTAAGTAAAAGATATTTAAGTACAAAAACTAATTATCCTTTTTTACCTTAAGTACAGCACCCTTAAATAAAAAATGCTCAGGAGGTGACATTATTTACTTTAGCAGCCTTATGTTTCATCCATAGGCAATATATAGAGCCTTGACATAATATAATGTTGGGCTACGTTCATATTATCGTAATTATTAAGTCTTTCACTCGACCCCTGGACTCCTTGAATCCTGATCATCGATCAACTAATTTGGAGATGATCCTCAATGTTTAACTATTTGAATAAATAAGATGGAAAAGGAGATTACATGGCAGAGACGATAAAGATCATGCCCTGTTTGGACATGAAAGAGGGACGAGTGGTTAAAGGGATTCATTTTGTGGATTTGAAGGATGCAGGTGATCCGGTTGAAAATGCGGAATTCTATCAGAAAGAAGGGGCCGATGAACTGGCCATGCTGGACATCGCCGCAACCCTGGAAAACCGGAAAACCCGCTTGGAATGGGTAAAAAACGTTTCATCAGTAATTAATATCCCGTTGACCATGGGAGGGGGCATTGCGAGCCTTGAAGATATCGAAGAGGTCCTTGAGGCGGGCGCTGCAAAGATATCCATGAACAGTGCGGCAGTAAAAAATCCCGATCTCATAATGGAAGCGGCCCAAAAGTTCGGGAAAGACAGGATTACAGTGGCCGTCGATGCAAGAAGAAACAAGGATATGCCTTCCGGATTTGAACTTGTGGTTTCAGGCGGGAC
>JAIOSR010000055.1 GCA_021107495.1 Desulfobacterales bacterium
GCAGGGTTGGAAGGGCCTGGATCGCCATAAGGGACAATGACATTGCCGCAGAGACATTAGGTATCAATATTGTCTGGTACAAATTGTTGAATTTCTTTGTGGCCGGATTTCTCGCAGGTCTTGCAGGTGCATTCTGGGTATGCAACTGTGCGGCCCTGAGCCCGGAGCATTTTCCCTGGTTCTGGTCACTCTGGTTGGTGGGCGTGATCCTGATCGGCGGTGCCGGTATAAACGGGGCTATATACGGTTCCATATTTATGGTCCTGATCATGGAATTTTTACAGCAAGCGGTCATTCCACTTTCGGAATATGAATCCTTAGAATTTTTGCTTTTTAAATTTGCCTTTATTAAGGACATGGCCTTTGGCCTTGCAATATGCGCCTTTTTGATCTATGAGCCTCGCGGTCTTTCATACAGATGGTGGCAGATAAAGAATTATTTTAACCTTTGGCCGTTTTCATATTAATATGGAGCGATACGACCGTGCCCGCCTGCCTTACTGCGGGCAAGTCGGAGGAATAACCATATTAGCCAATCAACTATTTAACCATAATAACCATATCCGTGGAAAGGAGGTGAACCTGTCTTTCGTATCTTGGTGTTATCGTTATTAACAGTAGGCAATATATGTTTTTCATCAGAGTAAAGGGGGAAGAACCTATGAAAAAAGGCATTTTTCTAAAGTTTTTGGTTCCATGTTTGGCAGTGGTTTTCCTGGTTGGATTTTCCACGGCCGCGGTGGCCAAAACCATTAGGGTCGGTGGTATTATGGACACAACAGGCGCTACCTCGGATGTGGGTAAAGACTATGCCCTTGGTATGTCAGAGGCCTTCCATTACATGAATGATGCGGGCGGAATCAACGGAAAAAAGATAAAATACACATGGTTTGACTATGGTTACCGTATCCCGGAGGCCCTTACCAAATATAAACTTTTAAAAAGGATGAAAGTTGTCGCTATTATGGGATGGGGGACCGGCGATACCGAGGCCCTTTCACCCACTGTTAATAAGGATAAAATGCCCTATGTATCGGCATCTTATTCCGCCCATTTGACAAGACCGGTGGACTGGGTAGGTAAGGACGGGAAAAAACATGGGGGCACAGGCTACAACCTCTTCTTTTCTTCGGACTATTCCACAAATGCCAGGGCATGTCTGACGGCCTGGTTTGACAAAAAATGGCCTAAGAATGCCGATTACGGGAAAAGGAAGCCCCGTTTTGCATGTTGTTATATGTTTCCTTCTCCTTACTGCAGTGCCGCGATTAAGGCCATAAAGGATCATGCCACGATGTTGGGCTTTGAGATCGGCCCGGATCAGGACGTGAGCCTCTTTGCCATTGATACAAAGAGCCAGATCATGGCCCTTAAAAAATTTAATCCTGATGTCATATGGCATGGTAATACGACCATGTCGGTTTCAGCAACCATCAGGGATGCCTATGCCTTAGGGTTAGGGGCGGCTTTTATAGTTAATAACTGGGGCTTTGATGAAAACCTCCCGCGTCTTGCCGGAGACGCCATTAAGGCCAAGGATGGTGTGGTCGTATTGGGCGCTACGCCAGTTAAGTTTTTTGGCCAATCGTCCGACAACATGGATCAAGTTGTCAAGTATGCCAAGAAATACAATCCCGGTATTCCTGCCAGCAAGCGTTTGAATAGAACACCGCAGGCATGGGGCGATGCCCTGGTCCTTTGGGAAGCCATGAAGAGGGCGGATAAGGCAGGGGATTTGACCGGTCCCGGGATCATGAAAAAGGGTTTTGAGACCATGAAGAACTTCCATATCGGCTTAGGAGCCGGTGATGTGACCTATACGCCTACGGACCACAGGGCTGCAACAGCCTGTCTGGTTCCGGAATATAAAAACGGCAAGATCCAGGTAGTGGAATTTGTAGATTTGAAGGCCAGGTGGCCGAAGAAATGGGCCTCCGAATGGCATGGATGGTAATCCACCATTCCATTTTGGGATTTTAGACTTTGGATCTTGAGAATTGGAGGTTGGGCCTTTGGAAGCAGCAGAGAGTATTCTGAAAGTCAATAATATTGAGGTAAAATACCATGAGGTAATCCTTGTGCTCAAGGGTGTCTCTATCGAGATTCCGAGGGGTGGAATTGTGGCACTCTTAGGGGCCAACGGGGCAGGCAAGAGCACAACCCTGAAGTCCATCTCCGGGCTACTTAAGGTTGAGGTCGGAGAGGTCACGGACGGGGCCATTGAGTTCGAAGGTGTTAAGATACACAAAAAGACCGCGGTCGAGATTGCCAAGATGGGTATTATCCAGGTCATTGAGGGCCGCAAGGTCTTTGAACATCTCACGGTTGAGGAGAACCTCAAGGTGGGTGCCCATTTGAGAAAAACAGGGTCTGTAAAGGACGGCCTGGAATTAGTCTACCGTTATTTCCCCCGGCTCAGGGAAAAAAGGAATGAAGTCGCAGGATTTGTGAGCGGCGGAGAGCAACAGATGGCGGTAGTCGGCAGGGCCCTGATGACAGAGCCGAAATTAGTATTGTTGGATGAACCTTCCATGGGCTTGGCCCCGATGCTTATACATGAAATCTTTAATATCCTCATTAAGCTCAATAAAGAGGAGCGGATTTCCATCCTTTTGGTTGAGCAGAACGTCAAGTTGGCCCTGAATGTGGCCCCTTACGCTTATGTAATGGAGACAGGGCGTATAGTAATGGATGATACGTCTGAAAGACTAAGGGAAAATGAAGATATAAAGGATTTTTACCTCGGCATAAGTGAAAAAGGAAAAACCAAGAACTTTGCCGACGTAAAACATTACAAGAGAAGAAAGAGGTGGTTAACTTAATAAAATCGCAAAACGATTTTGTAAACGGAGGTTCTACTATGAAGAAAAAACTGGTTTTGATGACAGTGCTCCTTTTCGGCCTGGCTGTAATTTTTGCGTCGTGTGCCGGTATGCAGGCCAAGCCTACCGAGGCCAATTTCAAGAGCCCGGTGATCACGTTAGAGTCCTTTGAGGTGCCCCAGTTTGACGGGTACTACTATTATAGCGGGAAGACAAAACCGACCAAGGGTAAGGCAGGGAATCATGGTTCGCCTTTGCCCATGAGCTTTTTGTTTAACGTCAATAATCCCAATTCCTACCCGGTCCTCTCAGAGGGCGTAAAGTTTACGGTTGCTTTTGAGGGATTCGATCTCGTGACTTATAATAATGAGGATTCCATCTGGATCCCCGCGGGCAAGACAACACAGATAAGGGCCACGACCCTTATCACTACCCGTTCCGCCCTGCTGAGCCTGCTGGTTACCGGCGGCTATAAGCTGAAGGCCAAGGGTATGAATCCCTGGCAGGCCATGGAGAAATGGTGGGCCGGTGTCTCCGGTTACACGACCCCGGTAACGGTCCATGAGGGCGCTTTCGTGTTCAAGGCAGATGGCGTCACAAAGGTGCTTCCTTTTAAGGCCACGTTTCCCTAATTGGTAGTAATCTAAAAAATCCCCTTTCCCTGAAGGCTTACGTCTTGCAGGAGAGGGGGCATAGTTAATGCTGTTGACTTAAGGATGACCGCATGATTTTTTGGCCTTTTGAAAAAATTGTTGGGTCCCGCCTTGCGGGACCGGAAAAGGCGGGAGAGTTGGCCCGCCCTGCGATTTTGGCCAGGCAGGATCTTAAGCCAACTCTCTTAATTCAACATCAATAAAAATAGTCCTTACCATGTTTTTTCATGGTAAGGGCTATTTTTTATTAAAGAGGAATATTATGGGACTCTACGATTTTACCTTTTATGATCTTATTAATCAAAATGCCGTCTCTTTCAATCAAAAAGACGCATGGTTCGAAGTTGATGACGGCCGCACCATGACCTTTTCCCGGTACAAGGAAAGTGTGGATCATTTGGCCTGCGGCATTCGGGAAGCGGGCATAAAAAAGGGAGACCGCATAGGCGTTCTGGGAAAGAACAGCCTTGAATTTTTTCTCCTTTATGGTGCGGCTGCCGGTTTAGGTGCCATTATGCTGCCTGTCAACTGGAGGCTTGCCGCCGATGAAGTTGCATACAATCTGAATGATTGTGAACCCACTCTCTTATTCGTTGATAAGGAATTCCAGGAGGTGGTGGACGGGATAAAAGACAAACTTCCATCCGTAAAAGAGTATTTCAATTTAGGTTCTGAAGGAGGGAAGTTTTCAGATTTTGGTTCACTGATGGATCATGGGAATGATTTTGAACCGGAAAAGGTGTCCACGGATGACGGTTTTGTCATTATCCATACCGCGGCCGTGGCAGGAAGGCCCAGGGGAGCCTTGTTAAGCCACGGTAATGTCCTCTGTGCGGATATGCATGTCGATTATCTTTGCAACCTGACACCAAAGGATGTCCATTTAAATATCCTTCCTCTTTTTCATGTTGGCGGGCTATTTCTGGCTACGTCGGCATTTCACGCGGGTGCCCTGAATGTGAATATGAGCAAGTTTGATGCGGAAAAGGCAGTGGAACTTATTACAGAGAAAAAAGTCTCCATCCTTATAGAATTTCCTCCCATCCTCGACTCAATTCTGGAACAACAGGAAAAGACCGGGGCGGATATCAGTTCATTAAGTGGTGTGGCAGGATTGGAAGCGCCCGGGACTATTGAAAAATATCAGGATGTGACCGGTGGTACATTTTATGTCATGTATGGGCAGACAGAGACCTCCTGTCTGGCGACCCTTAGTTCTTACAATGACCGACCCGGTTCTGCAGGCAAAACCCTGCCGTTGGCAGAGGTAAGACTTGTGGATGACTATGACCGGCAGGTCCCTGTGGGAGAAGTGGGCGAGATCACCATGAAAGGACCTATGGTGTTTAAGGGCTACTGGAACCTCCCCGAAGACAATGAACACACCTTCAGGGATGGCTGGCATCATACCGGAGACCAGGGCCGTTTTGATGAAGATGGATTCTTATGGTACGCCGGGCGAAAGGCAGAAAAAGAGCTGATCAAGCCGGGGGGCGAAAATGTGTATCCCGCAGAAGTGGAAAAGGCCGTACTTGACCACCCTGCAATAGAGAAAACCGTGGTTATCGGGGTGCCGGATGCCAAGTGGAAAGAAGGGATCAAGGCGGTCTGTCAATTAAAAGAAGGACAGACCCTTGAGCCTAAGGAACTGATTGATTTTGTTGGAGGAAAAATCGCAAGATTCAAGAAACCCCAGTATGTGGAATTCGTCACCGATCTCCCGGCCCTTGAGGACGGTTCGCCGGACAGGGCCAAGATCAAGGAGATGTATGGGGGAGAGCAGTAAGGCACCTCATCAGGAGGCTGTCCGAGAATGGCTTCATAGCGAGATCGAGCGAAGGTTTTGGGGCAAGTCGTAGATCCCGGACTTTGAGCGGGGGCAACAAGGCCAAAACGACCGTAGGCGTAGCAGTAGCCTACGTTGAGGACGTTTTGGGCTTGACAACGCAGCCATCA
>JAIOSR010000494.1 GCA_021107495.1 Desulfobacterales bacterium
TTCACATTCAACCTATTAAATACTGTTCATAATAACATTAGCTACTTAAACCTGATGGATTTGTAAATGGTCCATCAATCCCGCACAGCGGGAGGATGGGAGTGGAACCATTTGAATTCACTCCAAATGTCGAGGGAGGGGAAGCCCTTCTCCGCCGAGTAAAAAGGCACAGAGCGACTGCGAATTTTGCCTGCCTGTGGAATGCAAAGCCTATTTCTCCGGGGTGCCTTTTTGCCTGCCCTGTGGAATGCGAAGCTTATTCCTCTGGGGCGGCAATATCAAACTTCAGGCCTTTCAAAACCCTGTTGGCCCCCCCGGTCCATGTAATTGGCATAGTAATTGCTGCTATGATTCAACATGGAAAGTTATTTTGGGAACAAAACTATACTCGCCATGCTTTTTATATACACCTTACTGGCAGGTCCGGATTACCTGAAGGCGGCCACCCCTCCATCCACATCAGTTTCCAAAAACTATCAGATAAGCCAAATGATTTCAGTTAATTTTAAGGATGAAAAAAACGGAACCCGTGTCAAGGTCGTAGGGAATAACAAGTTTTCCGAGTATGTGACAAAAACCCTCGATTCTCCGCCCAGAATCTTAGTTGATATCTTTACTGTGGTCCCGACCTTTGAAACTGTAAATATCCCTACAAAAAGCCGGGACCTTAAAGGCATGAGGGTTGGACATCATCCCAAAAATATCAGGGTTGTATTGGATATCAAGGGAGAAGATATTCCCCGTTTTGTTATTTCGTCTGATCGCGAAGGGTTAACAATTTTTATCAAGTCCCGCACCCCTATTCTTCCCTCAGTGGTACTTAGCCCCAGGCAACTGAGCGGACAAGGGGAACTGACCACAGAGCTGAGTACCCAGGAGGATAATGATGGGAAAAATTCAATTGTAGAGAGACAGCAAAGGCCGGATCCTGAAAGCAAACTTACTCAAATGGAAGTAGATGACGGTCAGGATGATACGGCTTTGTTTTTGGAAGGCCTTAATAAATATAAGGATCAAAATTGGTCAGGCACAATCGGAAAGTTCAGTCATCTCATCAAAAGATACCCATCTGGTAGATACACAGAGAGGGCCTATTTTCTCTTGGCAAAATCTTATGAGCAATTGTACTCGGATTCTATTCCGGTTCATTTCAAAAAGGTTACAAAACATTACGAGGATGCAATTAATAATTCCCCAAATTCCAGACATGTACCGTGCGCCCTGCTTGCCGTTGGAGATCTATGTTTCAAGATCAAATACTATATTGAAGCGTTAGGTTATTATAACCTTGTTCTCCAGAAAACTAAAAACACGCCGTGTGCCCTGCACGCCATGAAACAGAAGGCAAAAATTCTTCATCTTAAAAATCGGAGAGAGGAGGCACTGTCGGTTTTAGAAGATTTGGTTTCGAGAGATCCGGACATGCGCCAAAAAACAGAAGCGGAAATAGAGATTGCCAAGATCCTGCATGAACTGAATGCCTTCCGTAAATCCCTTGATATTATTTCCCAACTAAGGACAAGGAATCCTCAGAATATCTATCAGTACCCTGAGATTTCTTTATACCTCGGTTATAATTATCAACAGTTGGGGGATAGTGTAAGGGCCAGAAAGAATTTGTTTCGGTTTTATAATAGCTGTCCCGATAGGGAAATGAATCATCTGATATTAACCAAGATCGGGGATACTTATCGAGATGAGGGCTTAATCGAGGATGCCGTAAAAATATATCAACTGGTCCGCGAACGTTATCCGGACACTGAGGGGGCACGTATAAGTTCAATCAGGCTTGCAGAACAACAAGAAGAAGGGAACTTAAACACGGAAAGCATAGTTGCATTATCTCGTAAAAAAATAGGCAAAGGCAGAGGTACGCCCAGAGAGATTTATGAAGATATCATAAACAATCCCCTTGACAAAGATAAAAAGGATCCCCTGACACACCTTGCTTTACTCAAGCTTGCAGTTCTGCATCAGAAGGAGAAGAATTTTGACAAGAGCCTCAATGCCTTAAAGAGATTGTTTAGGAAGTACCCGCGGACATCATTGAAAAAAGAGGCTAAACATACTCTGCAAAAGACAATTGAATTGATCCTTAAGGAGGACATGAAAAGGACGAAATATATTAGCATAATAAATATGTATGAGCGTGAAAAAGAGCTGTTTTCGATAATTGATTCTCCCGAACCTTTTTTGACTATTGCGCGGGCATGTATACATCTAAATCTTGAGGACATGGCCACGGAAATGTTCAGGAAGGCGGATCCTCTTTTGCAGGACAAGGAGAAACCCCCTGACCTTCTTTTCTTTTTGAGCAACAATTTGTGTGAGAAGGAAAGGTTCATAAATGCCTTAGCAAGACTTAAACTATTGATAGATAATCACCCGTCTGACAAATACGCTAAATACGCATACCGGTTGAGGGGAAATATTTTTTTTAGGCAGAAAAGATACGCTCAGGCAACGGAGATGTTTTCTTCTGCTCTAAAATACCCATTAACACGATGCGAAAGAGCAATCCTCTTGATTGACAAAGCCGGGGCGTTAGCGGAGTGCAGCTTTAATGAAAAGGCATTCGAGGCAACAAGGGAGGCGGATAGCCTAAAGGGGGCTTGCGACTCACCCTATGATTACATCTATCAAGAGATAGGGGACCTCTATCTCAATCTCGGCTATCCCAAAGAGGCTGCTGCTGTCTTTAATCAGGCTATCGAGATTGCAAAAGAAAAGCCCTCTAAAATTCCGCTCAAGTTCAAGGTAGCTCATTGCTATTGGCTGTTAAATAAAAAGGAAGATTCTCTTGCGCTTTATGATCAGATCTCGAGCCTCAACGATCCATTCTGGAGTAATCTTGCTAAAGCGAGTATTGAAGAGATTCATGTTAGCAGGGAAAACAAAAAACAAATTACGAATTGAGTACGAGTTCAGATTCTATTTTTTGACAGGAATGAACTTTTAATGAAAAGAGGAAACTGCATTTGGAAATGAGCGGGAAAAAGGTATTGCTGGTTGAAAATGATACGAATGACCAGGCAAATATTAGTAAGGTTCTTGTTGAATCACGTCACCATGTTACAACATCGGGAGACGGTATGTCCGCCTTTCAAGAAATAGCCAGGGATAATTACGACCTAATCATCACCGAGCTGGATTTACCCCGTATGAACGGTCTCGATCTGTTAAGGAGAATAAAAGAACTTAATAGATCCCTCCCCGTTATCATTACCTCGGCCAATGCCAGGGTCCAGGACGCAGTAGAGGCAATGAAGTTGGGCGCCAGTGATTTTCTTGTCAAGCCATTGACACTAAAAATGATAGAAATTATTACCTCCCGGATATCAAATGACCTGACTGATACAGATAAAGGCAAATCAAATGGCAAATTTACTATATTCACACAAAACAGGCAAATGATCCGCCTCCTGCAGCAGGCAAAAGAGATAGCTGACAGTCAGGCATCTGTTTTTATTCAGGGAGAGT
Organism: Desulfobacterales bacterium; assembly: GCA_021107495.1. Lineage (GTDB taxonomy): Bacteria > Desulfobacterota > DSM-4660 > Desulfatiglandales > Desulfatiglandaceae > JAIOSR01. The sequence goes on from JAIOSR010000494.1 coordinate 3,481, forward strand.
CGGGAACAGGCAAAGAACTTTTTGCACGATATATACATCATCATAGCACTCGAAGGAATAAACCCTTCGTAGCTATAAACTGCGCCGCACTGCCGGAAACCCTACTTGAGAGTGAACTATTTGGCCATGAAAAGGGTTCATTCACTGGTGCTCTTACCAGAAAGAAGGGCAAATTTGAAATAGCCGATCACGGCACCCTGCTTCTGGATGAGATAAGCGAAATGGATTATCACCTTCAGTCAAAACTTTTGAGGGTGTTGCAGGAAAGGGAGATTGACAGGGTTGGGGGAGCAGTCCCCATTCCTGTGGATCTCAGGGTTATTGCCACCACAAATAGAGATATCGCAAAACGGCTTGAAGACGGAAAATTCAGAGAAGACCTTTATTACCGCTTGAATGTTATTCCATTCCATTTGCCTCCCTTAAGGGAACGGAGCGATGACATACCCCTTCTGGCAAATTACTTTATCGAAAGATACAACAGAATAGATAAAAGGGCTGTCAAAGGATTGACACAACAGGCAATGACATCACTTCTAAAAATGTCATGGAAAGGAAATGTGAGGGAATTTGAAAATATAATTGAAAGGGCGGTCCTTATGTGTGAAGGGGATTTTGTAGATGAGGACGACCTTTGCGTAACAGAGAAAAATACACGAACTGAAAATGTAGGATATCCCTATATGCCCGTGTTATCATTAAGAGAGATGGAGAAAAATAGCATTTTTCGCGCTCTCGACCACACAAATGACAACAGGACCCATGCGGCAAAAATATTAGGAATAAGTGTGCGTACATTAAGGAATAAGCTAAACGAATATAGGAATAAAATGGAGTCACAATAAAAACAGGCATGCAATTTGCTATATAAATCTATGACCGTCCAGAGGTTCAAGGAACCGTGAACCCAGCACCCAGAATTTACGTAATAAAGGGGAATATTATGCCGGACAACGTTTCGTTCAATAAAACATTTCGCGCCCTTGAACACGCAATCAGTATTACTCAACAAAGGCATACTCTTATAGCCAACAATATTAGCAACTTAGACACACCGGGCTTCAGGGCAAAAGATATTGACTTTAAAACAGCCATGGCCAGAGCACTGGAATCAGGTAGTGCGCTGAATCTGGTGAAGACAAATTCCGAACATATCGATCTTGGGAAAAGCACCGCAAATGGAATTGAAACATTTGAGGATGAAAATGAATACAATGGTATTAACTGGGTCAATATTGATAACGAGATGGGAAAGCTGACAGAGAATAACTTGATATACAGAACGGCGGTTGAAACCCTTTTGAGAAAGATCGCGATACTCAAAGAGGTCATAAGAGAGGGAGGGAGGTAAGATGGATTTTTTGATATCTTTTGACATAAGCGCCTCCGGGCTCAAGGCCCAGAGAAAAAGGATGGACATCATTTCCAGTAACCTTGCCAATATAGAGACAACACGTACGGCAAAAGGTGGCCCGTACAGGAGAAAGATGATTGTGATGAGCACAAAGCAGCTATCTGGGAGCTTCAGCAACATTTTGAGTTCAGAGGTTGCGGGAGTTCAAATTGGCGATATTGTCGAGGATAACAGTCCCTTCAAAAAAGTATTTAATCCGGCTCATCCTGATGCAGATGATAAAGGATATCTGCTCAAGCCGAATGTGGATCTAATAGTGGAAACCACAAACATGCTCATTGCCAGAAGGACATTTGAGGCAAATATAGCGGCCATCAAAGCAGCGAGACAGATGGCCCTTAAAGCACTTGAAATAGGGAGATAAACGATGAGTGATCTAAGGATCGAAAACCTCCAGCAAACCCCTGTGAAACAGATTGAGGGCATCAAACAGAAAAATTCGGGAGAATTTGGCAGTATTTTAAAGGGGGCTATTGGCACTGTCAATAGTTTGGAAAAAAAGTCAGATGGCTCCATTGTTGAGCTTCTGAAAGGAAATGGGGATATTCATGAGACAATGATAGGACTCCAGAAGCTTGATATATCCATGCGATTGCTTCTTACAATGAGGAATAAAGCCATTGAGGCATACAACGAAATAACGCACATGCAATTTTAATCCGCCTGCCGCGGATTAAGAGAAAGAGAAGTCATTAGAATGACCGGTTCGCTTACTCAATTTCTTGATTTTATTGGCTCATTACCTTTTTCCAAAAAAGTCAGCATCGCCTTTACGTTTATCCTTGTGATCGGGGGGTTTGCCCTTATGTTTTTCTGGGCGAACCAGGAAAATTATCAGGTTCTGTTTAACAACATCTCCCCGCAGGATGGAGGCACCATTGTTACCAAACTCAAGGAACAAAATGTCCCGTACAGGGTTGAATCCAACGGGACTACAATTATGGTCCCAGCAGAAAAAGTATACGAGTTGCGCCTGACCTTAGCTGGTGATGGTCTTCCAAATGGAGGAACTGTAGGTTTCGAGATATTTGATAATCCGGATTTTAGAACGACTAAATTCGTTCAAGAATTAAATTACAGGAGGGCACTCCAAGGCGAACTGGCAAGAACCATAAATTTGTTCAAAGAGGTGAAATCTTCTGCGGTGTTTCTGGTCATACCAAAGGATTCGCTTTTTATGGATGAGAACAAATCGGCATCTGCCTCCATCCAGTTAGATCTAGGCGCAAGATTACCATCAGGCAGAATTGCAGCTATTGTTCATTTAGTTTCAAATGCAGTAGAAGGCCTTGAACCTAACCATGTTACTGTTGTGGATACAAAAGGCAGGGTTATCTTTAAAGGAGAAACCGAGGATGATTCATCTTCAACCTTAAGCAATACGAAACTTGACTATAAAAGGAACACTGAAAATGAAATAAAAGACAACGTCCAAAGCATGCTGGAAGCGATTATAGGTCCGGGTAAAGCCATAGTAAGAGTGAGCGCTGAAATCGATTTTAATCAAATCATCTTAAATCAAGAAGAATACGATCCTTCCGCAACAGTAGTTAGAAGCAAGCGAGATTTTGAAGAGACAACGGGTACTGCCGAAAACACGGACAATACTCCCCAGACAGTAATTAACCAGAGAAGTGGTATTATGGCGCCTTCAACCGCGGCCCGGAAGACAAAAACAAAAAAGGATGCGGCTACAAATTATGAGATCAATAAAACAACCAGGGAAACAATAAAACCGGCAGGAACAGTCAAACGCCTTTCGGTTGCAGCGGTTATTGACGGTACCTATAAATTGGAGAAGTTAAAAGATGGAACCATGAAAAAAGTTTACGTCCAGAGAAGTGAAGATGAGGTGAAAACATTTGAAGAAATTGTAAAGAAAGCCATGGGTTATAGTGAGGACAGGGAGGATAAAGTTTCGGTCCGTTGCATCCCATTTTCAGATTCAATTCCCGTTGATATGGACAATGCTGTTGAGAGCTCCGAATTTAGCCCCACGACACTATTGGCAAAACATAGAAAAACGATTTTCAATTTTGTACTTGTAATCCTTGCTTTCTTTCTTATAGTCAAGCCCTTGCTAAAAAGCATAAAGGGCATAACCCAAGGACCTGCTTTGGAAGGCGCAGAATTACCACCTGGTACAAAGGGATATGTGGGGATTTCTGAATCATCAGAAATGTCTAAACGGGAAAGAATTCTTGAGATAAGTAACAGCAATCCCGAAAAAACTCGAGAAGTCATTAAAGGATGGATAGGTGAAGAGGGATGATGGCGGGTAATGAACTGAATCCTGAGAATTTAAGTGGGCCCCAGAAGGCAGCCATCTTTTTTCTGACAATGGGAGAGAAGTTTGCAAATCCTTTTTTTGAGGAATTGGATGAGAAAAGCATAAAAAAAATCGGAAAACATATGTCAGAGATATCCAATGTTCCTTCCAATGCCCTGAATGCAGTTATGAATGATTTTTTAGAGTCTTTTGAAAATAATAATAACCTGGTAGTCTCCGGGAAGGACTTCCTTGAGCGGGTTGTGACCAAGAATCTGGATGAAGAAACAGCAAGGGAGGTCTTTAAGGTCATAGGAAACCAAACGGGTGATACCCCTTTTAGTGACCTGGCATTTATGCCGGCAGATGGCCTGAGCAAACTTATTATGGGAGAACATCCTCAAACTATTGCCTTGATACTGTCCTACCTTCCGGAACGAAAGGCGGCTGAAATATTAAACATCCTTCCCGATAATCTTAAGCCGGATGTGGCTTTCAGGGTAGCAAATGTCGGCCAGGTTCAGGATGAATTTGTAAAAGAGCTTGATCAGGCAATTAAAAGTAATCTTTCCACGGCTAAAGTCACTAAAAGGAAATTTGATGGAGTGCAATCATTGGCTAACATTCTGAATGAGGTTGATGGTAAGACAGAAGAAATGGTTCTTTCACACATAGAAGAACAGGATAATGATCTTGCAGACAAAATAAGACAAAAAATGTTTATCTTTGAAGATCTTTTGGAGGTTGAAGACAAAAGTTTTAGAAGCATCCTGCAAAATGTGGATAATCAGCAATTGGCACAGGCATTAAAAACATCCTCTGAGGAGTTGAAAGAAAAGATATTTCGTAATTTGTCGGAAAGGGCTTCTGAAATGCTGAAGGAAGATATTGAGGTGATGGGTCCTGTTAGATTGGCCGAGGTTGAGGACGCCCAGCAATCTATTTTAAAAGCCGCCAAGAAGCTTGAGGCTGAGGGTAAAATAATCCTCGCCGGAAAGGGCAACGATGACGTTTTTGTATAATAATTTAACAGAAACAGCAAAAACCGGGCAACCCTGGAAAAAATTTGAATTAGAGTCACTTGAATCCCATGCCTTATCCGGAAAAAGAAATAAAGCGGTCTTTATCCAACTTCAAACACCGGATACGGAAAAAGATGATTTCGTTCCACTTGAAAAAGGTGGTGATAATCCTAAGAAAAAAAAAGAGGCCGATGATATCTTGCAGAAAGCTCGAGAAAAAGCCGTCTATCTGGAGCAGGAGGCCTATGAGAAAGGATTTGCCCAGGGAGAAAAAGATGGACTTGAATTGGGGGGAAAAAAGGCAATAAAGCTTATTGAAAATATTGAGAGTATCCTGATTGAATTGAAACAGCTAAAGGAAAAAATCCCAAAGGAGTATGAAAAGGAAATCCTTGATCTTATTTTTGTCATTACCAAAAAAATTATCTACCGTGAGGTTTCTTCGAATGAAACCGCCTTAAAGGACACTATCCTCAATGCGCTTCACTTTGCGGCTGAAAAAAGTAAAGTTATTCTAAACGTCAATCCGGAGGATTTCAATTATGTTGAAAAATTACGGACACAGCTCTTTGCTGAAGTTAAGGACCTGAAGTCAATATCTATTTCTTCAGACCCTTCCATCACCAGAGGAGGTTGTTTTTTGGAAACCTCCTATGGTGATATAGATTCCACCGTTGAAACTCAGTTAAAGAAAATTTACCAAAGTGTGGAGGACGCCTTCGATGAAAAAGGGTCGTAACCCTTCATGGCTTGCCCGCTACGGCGGGTTCAGAGGTTCACGGTTCAACGGTTCAACGTTAAGGGGTAGAGACGACAACAAAACCCGCATGGATGATTTGTTTAGTTTCGGACTTTGAAGTTATATTTTTGTGTAAGCGGATGCGGGCAGACGGAATCAAAAGGAAATTCTAAAATGATAAACGCCCAGATAGCATGGGACAAATATCTGAACGCCGCAAGCTCATGCCAAGCAGTTACATTAGCTGGAAAGATAGTAAAGGTTGCAGGAATTGTTGCTGAAGCGAATGGACCATGCCTAAGTGTCGGGAGCCTTTGTGAGATAGAGACTTCAGAAGATCTTAACATCCAGGCCGAAGTTATAGGATTTAACGAAAATAGGGTTATTGTGATGCCCTTTGGTGAAATGAGAGGAATAAGGTCTGGAAGCCGCATCGCAGCTATAAGCAAAAGACCTACCGTCCATGTTGGAGACTCATATTTGGGAAGGGTCGTGGATGGCCTTGGTCAACCCATTGATGGAAAAGGTATAATAAGGGGAGAAAAAAGGTATTCGATCTATGGAGGGGTTATTAATCCTTTGAAACGAGAGATTATCCGCGATGTGATAGATGTCGGGATAAGTTCTGTCAACTCCCTGCTGACTATTGGAAAGGGTCAAAGGATAGCGATAATGGCAGGATCCGGTGTGGGTAAGAGTGTTCTAATGGGTATGATAGCCAGAAATACATCTGCGGATGTCATTGTATTGGCGTTGATCGGGGAGCGCGGCAGAGAGGTTAGGGAATTTATCGAAAGGACCTTAGGGGAAGAAGGGCTTAAAAAATCGGTTGTTGTAGTTGCTACGTCTGATTCCCCTCCTCTGGTAAGGATAAGAGGGGCTTATGTGGCCACCACATTAGCGGAGTACTTCAGGGATAAGGGCCTGGATGTTATCTTAGTAATGGACTCTATTACCAGATTTGCCATGTCTTTGAGGGAGGTGGGTCTGGCAGCAGGGGAACCACCTTCAGCAAAAGGCTATACCCCGAGTGTCTTTGGCCAGATACCAAAACTCCTTGAAAGGGCTGGAACGGTAGAGAAAAAGGGCAGCATTACAGGCATATACAATGTTTTGGTCGAAGGCGATGATATGAATGAACCAATAGCGGACTGTGTTCGCTCTATCACGGACGGGCATATAGTGCTATCTCGATCCCTTGCCAATAAAGGACATTATCCTGCAGTGGATGTATTGGCAAGTATTAGCAGAGTTATGCCGGATATTGTCGATCCCGAACATTATGACAATGCTAAAAGATTGATCCGTATTCTCTCTACTTACATGGGAGCGGAGGATTTGATTAGAATAGGCGCCTATGTGGATGGCAGCGATCCGGAGATAGACGTTGCCAAAAAGCTTATAGGACAAATTAATTCATTTCTCGGGCAGGATATTTACCAGAGGGTCAGCTTTAAAGAAAGTGTTGACCGGTTGAAGGACCTGTTTGTGGATAGAATTGATCCATGAAACGATTTTCGTTCAGGCTTGAAAATATACTTAAGTATAGAAATTACATGGAAAAAAGGGCCCAGATGGCTTTACTTGATGTTAGGAATGAATATATGAGGAGGGAAAACAGAGTTAAGGAGTTGGCCACTATAAGAACAGGGCGCATAATTAAATGCAGAGATGAAGCCACGAGGGGCCTGGATGTTCCCGTGTATAAGATCCATCAGGCCTTTTTACAAAAATTAGACCATGATCTTGCAATAGCTCATATGGACCTTCAGGAAGGAAAACAACAAGTAAAGATTCAGGAAAAGATCTTAAAGGGGGAATCCATAAAAAAGAGGAGCCTGGAGACTTTAAAGGATTTACAGCTAAAAAATTACATTAAAAATTTGGAGCAAGAGGATCAAAAGTTCATGGATGAAATGGTTACGATGCGAAAGGGGGGAAAGGCATGAAGTTGCTAATGCAGACGCTTCTAGTCGCCTTAATCATGGCAAAGATAGTATTGGGATCAATCTTTCTTTACCAGATAGAATTCGCCCCTTTATTCACGGAAACAATTGCTATAGCATCAGAACTCAAAGAAGATCCTGAAGTCAAAATAACTCCTGACAAGAAGGCAGGCTCAGGCCAGGCGGGCGGGAAAGAGACAATTGATTTGAATTTTATTAAGAAACAAAATGCTCAGCTAAAAGAAAAAGAAAAGTATCTTGAACAAAGGAAGATACAACTTGTTGCCCTCCAGGATGAGATAAGCAATAAAATAGCAGAACTCACTCGGTTAAGGAATGAAATAAAGGCCGAGCGGACCCAAACAAAGACAGATGAGGAGCAGAAACTTAGGCACCTTATAAAGATATATTCTGCCATGAAACCACCAAAGGCGGCAAGCTTGATTGAAAAACTCGACATAAAGCTTGCCATTCAACTCCTTTCAAAGATGAAAGGTGATACCGTTGGGAGTATCCTCTCATTTGTTGATGTAGGGAAAGCCGCTAAAATAAGTGAGGGGCTTCTTAAAAAATGACCTTTGAACCATTAATCTCTGAACGCATACTTTTTATGGGCGACCAAAATGTTTAAATACCTGTTCGTTATTGTGATGCTCTGGCATTCACTATTTGGCCTGACCCAAGCCTTTGCCATCAATTCCAATGACATTATGAAGCTAAAAAAGGCAGGCGTAAGTGATAGAATAATAAAAAAAGTGATAAATTCGAATGCTATTGCCCGGGCCTTAATCTCAGTTGATGAGATTGTTGAGATGAAAAAGGCCAAAAT
>JAIOSR010000277.1 GCA_021107495.1 Desulfobacterales bacterium
ATGATCAGTACTGTCCAGAGTACACTCATCATGATTCAGTTTTCCCTCCCATAAAAAACAGAAGCACCAAGGCCAGAAGGCTTAATGCCGAACACACATAAAAAAGGGATCCATAATCTGACCAGGATAAAACCATGCCTCCCATGAGCGGTCCCAGGAAAAAACCCCCGTCAACCATTTCAATTGCCAGGTTGATATTGAGGCCCTGGAACCGTATGGGAGAGATATCGAACATCAGGGCATCGAAAAGGGGCATTGCCACTCCCCAGCCTAACCCTAATAAGACACCCAGGCTGTAAAACAACAAAGGCCCGGAGGTGTTGGCAAGGGTCACGTAACCTGCGGAAACCAGGGCCATGGACCAACCCAGCAGTTGAATCTTGCTTAACTTGTCAAACAAGGGGCCGGCCGTAATTCGAACGGTAATCATTGTCACGAAGGCCATGGTGAAAAAAAGGCCGGCATTTCGAATGCCGATGTCAACGGCAAAGCGTTTCAGGAAAAAGAAGACCGGTGTAAAAGCGGTAAAGAAAACGAGATTTATAATCAATAGCATCAGGACACGACGATCCCTTAAATTTTCTATCAGTTCTCCGGCCCTTATTCGGCCTTGCGGAACCGTTTCCCCCTTTGACTCGGTTGCCGGGACACGAACAATCAACAGGAGAGGAAAGATAAGCAGCATCATGAGCGCGGTAAGGTTAAGCACATGGTCAAAACCGCCTAACCAGTCGGAGATCGGACCCAGGATCGGGGGGACGACCGCATAGGGCAGGAGCGTACTGACCGACAGGAGCCCGAATGCCTGGCCGCTTTTCTTTTGAGGTATAAAGCCTACAATCAAAACCATCATGGCCGTGGTCTGGCCCACAAATCCTACGCCGTGGAGGATCCGGACCAGGGCCATGGTTAAAAAACTTCCGGCAAGGCCGTAAGCAAGGAGCAGCACGATGACGACAGTGCAACTTATCCCCAGCCATTTTCGGGCATTACCGGTGTGCATGAAAGGACTTATTATTGGTCTAAGGATAAGGGAGAGCAGGGAAAACAAGGCGATTAAAAGCCCGAACCACCGGGAATCAATGGGCAGTGTGTGCAGATACTGGTGGAAATGGAAAAAGACGGCCAGATTGCAGAATGAAAGAAAAAAAACCACGTTCAGGGCCAGAAATTCCCTTGTGAAGAGGCTTTCAGGCCGGGACATGGTTGACCCTTTCGCCAGGATTCAAGCGACGGTTTCTCGTTTCAGACAGAGGCATGTGATTTCTGTCCCGGCTGAGAGCCGCTCCCACAGAGTGTAATCGCATCACGGCTTTTCTCCTTTGGGAACAATTTTTTTCAAAGCCTCTATAAATGCCTCCATGGCTTCCATGTTGGAAATGGTGAGTCGAATGTAGTTGGGAAAGCGAAAGCCGGTCATGGTGCGCACCATAACACCCTGGGTCATAAGCTTTCTATAGGCCAGGCTGTCGCTCATGGGAAGCCTGATCATCATGAAATTTCCCTGGTCGTGCACAAAAGGGAGGCCTAACATATCAAGTTCCTTTGCCACGAACTCTTTACCCTCGCGGACCATCTTGCGGGTTCGGTTTACGTGTTCCTGACTATTCAGTGCGGCCAGGGCCGCTTCCTGGGCAATGCCGTTTACGGAATAGACCACGCATGTACGGCGGATTATATCAACCACGTCCCGGTCACCGGCTAAGTATCCGATGCGAAGTCCGGCCAGGGCATACATCTTGGAAAATGTCCTGAAGACCACTAAATTCGGATACTCCCGAATCAGCCTGATCCCGTCGGGATAATCTTCCTTTTCAACAAACTCGCAATATGCCTCGTCCACCACCACGATCTGGCGGCCGGCGATATTCCTTAAAAAACCCCGCAAACGTTCTTCGTCCCAGTAGCTGCCCGTAGGATTGTTGGGATTACAGATGAAAACAATCTTTGTCTTCTCATCAATACGCCCAAGCATTTCCTCATCATCAAATCCGAAATCCACTAAGGGAACCAGGCGTGCCTCAAAGCCCGAGAACTCGGCCACCCACTCGTAAACGGCAAAGGTCTTGTCCGCGGTTATTATATTGTCCCCCTCCTGGCAGAATGCCTTGATCACAAAACCTATCACTTCGTTGGCCCCGTTACCTACCAAGAGTTGCTCCGGGTCAAGCCCGAACCTTTCGGCTAATTCGTGACGAAGGTGGTATGCGTCACCGCTGGGATATATTGAAGCGCGGGCCGCCGGGAATCTGTCTATCACCTCCCGTGCCGCTTCCGGGGGGCCTAAAGGATTTTCATTGTTATTCAGGCGAAAGAGGTGAGAACAGCCATAGAGTTTTATAAGTTCGTTGTCAGGCTTGCTGGGGATGTAGGGCGCAAAACGTTTTATGTGTTCAGGGACAAGTTTATCTAATGGCGGCGAATTCATTCTGCCACATCCCCCAACTGAAAGATGACCATATCGCTCTTGCCCGCATATGGAAGCACTAACCTGGGAGTAAACCCTTGTTTCAACAGGGCCGGCGTGAAGTCCATGTGCCAGGGCTCGGCCAGGTCCATCTCGAAAAAGACGCTCAGCAATGATTCCCGGCTTAGAAGCTTTAAATGGTTTGCAAGGTTGGTCCCGGCATCCATCCCCGGACGAATTGGCCGAAGGGTTACTACCTTCTGGGACCGGTCAAACTCCGTTGAGAGGACTGAAAAGCGTGTCTTGGTTTCCCCAAGGTCCTTGACTAGACGTATCTCTCTGGGGAGGACCAGGCGTGAGAATTCACCCTGAAGGAACCCTTCCAACTCGGGGTGGGACCACACTGCCGTGCCCGGATCTTCCTGCATCTGGCGGAAGTAGGCGGTAAGCGATACGTTTGACCTATCCTTATTGAAGATCGTAAGAGATCCTAAGGGTTCGAAATGCTCTTTAGGCAGGTCGCCAGTGGGGTATCGGTTTATCAGGCCCACGGCATGGGTCTTTGCAATGGCCCCTAAACAGTTTTCGAGCAATGACTCGGGCATGGACGAATCCGGATCCTGGTTGAAGAGGTAAGGCCCAAAACACTCCACTGTCTTTAGACCCATCCAGCGCCAGATAATTCCACCGCCCAAATGGCCGTCAGGGGCCAGGGCCATTGCCGCCCGGCATTCTCCGCTCTCAACCATATCAGCAAACTTACCGGGGTATTCAAAAAAATCGGGAGTGATCAGGTCCTGATAATAACTGCTCACAAGGAGTGCCAGGAGTTTCATTTCCTCCGGATTTGGCTCCTTTATGGAGAATTCCTTGAGAGGCCTTGCCTTTGGCACGGTCTCTTCCTGCGATGCCGGGTACTTCTTTTCCTTGATCAGCGTGAGCTGGACCCCTTTGCCCCTTTCTATTAAAACCTGAAAGCGTTCCACCGTCCGAGAGGCGATCAGGAGGCCCATCTCTTCCAGGCTCGCTTCATCATCAACAGATACGGTGGTGGTCAGGTTAAAGGCCCTCATGTTAAAGTCTTCCACGGAAAAGCGAAAGACCGCCCGTACATAATATCCGCCCCCGGAACAACGAATCTCAACCATCTCGTCGGGTGTGGCTATCCGGCAAAGATAAGAAAAGATTTCCTCTGTAGCCAGGGTCAATGACATGGCCTCGGCCCGTCCCAGCCCCAGACCGACGGCCCCGTTTTCCACAAACGACGTAACTAATGGCAGAAACACGGAATCCGCAGCCACACTCAACAAAACTTCTTTATTGTTTTTCAAGTTCAAGATCGCCCCCCTGTTTTATCCTTTCTTCTTACCAATGGTCAGGATATTCATGTCATTTTTCCTGTGATATTTCATTTCATCAAGCATATTGCGTGCAAGATAAATACCGAGGCCTCCGATCCTGCTGTCCTCTATGCTCGTACCCATCTCCGGTTTCCTTTTCTTGAGCGGGTCAAAAGGGATGCCCGTGTCCGCGATCTGCGCAAAAAAATCGCCCTGCTCGTTCGTAAGGCACCTGACGGTGAGCTTCCCGCTTGTATCGGGATAGGCGTAAAGGATAACGTTCGTAAGGAGTTCATCAACGGCCAGTTCTATTTCGTGGCGTTTTTTTTCATCCGATATTGTTTGACCGGCATGATCAAGGATGAAACTCTTTAAGGTGTGCAGATTATCCAATTCCGCTGGAAGCCTTATTGTATCATGTTTGGGCGCTGACAATGTTTTTCTCCTTTTTTTAGAAGTATTATCGTAACTCAGGTTGTCAGGTTCACGGTTGGTTTCCTCATTTTCCGTCTGAAAAAAGGGCTTCACAAAATGCCTTATTAAACTGGTTGCCCCGATTTATTCAGATGATACTCTTTTTTGGTTCTTCTCCCAATTAGTTGGGAGAAAGGGGCCAAGGGGTCCAGGGTTCAAGGCCCGCCCTGTCGCGACTCTGTGATCACTTAAATTATAGGCCAAGCTTCACAATGCTGACAGTTTATTGACAATCCAGTAAGGTTAATCGGTCTGGGCCAGGGATTCAAG
>JAIOSR010000131.1 GCA_021107495.1 Desulfobacterales bacterium
AAAAAATATCACATGATTCTTTCCGGAAATTGACAGGGCATCAGGGGAAGGATACTATACAATTATGCAGAAACTCCATGAAACCACCGGATATTTTTCAGGCGACAAAAACCTTAAAATTTTTTACCGCAACCTCTCCGCTGAAAAGGAAAAGGCTCGGCTCGTTATCGCCCATGGTCTGGGAGAACATTCCGGAAGATATGACCGGGTAATCAATCGTCTGGTGCCCGATGGGCTATCCATCTGGGCGCTTGATTTTTGTGGCCATGGTCGAAGTGGAGGCAAGAGAGGTCACATAGAAAGTTTTGACCAGTACATCGCTGACATTGATAAACTCATCGAAATAGTAGCTGAAGACGCTCCGCAAGATACGAAAATATTTCTCCTGGGACACAGTCTTGGCGGACTCATCGCGTTGAACTATGGGCTCCGGTTACCGGATAAGCTTAACGGACTCATAGTATCGTCACCGGTTCTGGCATTTAAGGTCAAGGTGCCGGCTTTCAAAATCATACTGGGTAAAGTCATGTCCGCCATATGGCCGGGATTGAGCATGGCAAATGAATTGGATCCGACAAAAATCAGTCACGACAGGTCTGTTGTGGACGCCTATATTAATGATCCTCTCGTCCACAGCCGAGTAACGGCAAGGTGGTTCACGGAATTCGTCTCTGCAATGGCGTGGGTCCAAAAATCTGCTACAACAATGAAAATCCCTATCCTGATGCAGATAGCCGGGAATGATTTCTTGGTTGATGCCGGGGCCTCGGAAACGTTTTTCAATCATCTGCTGCTAAAAGACAAGACAATTCATATTTACAAGGAACTCTTTCATGAGATTTTCAACGAAACTGCAGATGAAAGCGCCGTGGTTTTAGATGACCTCCATGCATGGATAGAGATGCATCTATAGTAATTACCGGGATATGGTCCGAATATTTTTCCTTAAACGTAATCAAGCTGATGCCTTTTGGATAAGCATTATCGCTCATTCCCTTCTCGACAAATTTCATGAACACGGAACGGGAAGAACCTCGTTAAGATGTTCTTATTAAAGCCCTCGATTCACTGTCCTGACACCCATGCCCTTCCCACCCCCTGCCCTCCACAATACCGGCGGGCAAACCCTCATTGCTGGCGGCCCGTTGCCTCCACAACGTCATGAGATTGACTTTGCTTGACACATAAGGCCGAATCGCCTACAGTTTGACCTCAAAAAACTGATTCAGCAAGGCTGTTATCGTTCTTGAGAAACGTTTTGCCCAGGTGAGGGCAATATCAATTATTTTTTTAGGGAGAAAAAACATGGCACACATCACACTACCGGAATTTGACGACATGACACCGAAAATCCAAGACCTGGCAAAACCGATATTGAAAAAAAGAGGAACACTCAACGAAACATTCAGACTGCTTGCATTGCGGGAGGATATCTTTTTTGCCACAGATAATATGGCCCAGACCTATCTGCTTTCTGAAACAGGACTCCCCTTTTCTACCAAGGAACGCATTGCACTGCTGGTTTCCATGGAAAACAGCTGCAAAATGTGTGTGAACGCTCATAAGAGTCTCGCCAAAAGACTCGGTATGAGCGAAGAGCAAATTGAACAGGTGGCGGGAGGTATCGATAAAATTGAATGTGAGGAAGGGGAGAAGCTCCTGCTGAAATTTTGTCTCCGCGCTTCCCAGAAAGATTCCTACAAGATTCTAAAATCCGATATCGATGCAGTTAAAAACGCCGGATACAGTGATACACAGATCTTTGAAGCCGTTGCAATAACAAGCTATTTCCTTTACATTAATACGATATCAAACGTATTTGGTCTGGAGGATGAAGCATAAATAGTGCTCATCCGGAAACTTGCGTTTTTGGACTTCCACCCTCCGTAGCAGCTACTGCGGAGGACGGGCGCGCTATCAGCCATCAGCTTTCGGCTTTCAGCAAAGGACATTAAAAACAAGATCTTGGCTGATCGCTGACCGCTGAAAACTCCCCCCTTCTATTCCCGGACCATGCCCGCGCCGATGTCAAAGGCCTCCAGATTCACCGGGATCTTATCCGGTGACATTTTCCTGGACAGCACCGATTCAAAGCTCTCACGGTCAAGAGGAAGGGCCTTTGTTGCGGAGAGGGCGCCCACGGATATTATGTTACCGAAAATGGGATTTCCCAGTTTAAGGGCCTCTTCGGTGGCGTCTATAAACCAGGAACTGAGGCTCAGTTCCCGAACCCATTCTCTTATATCTTTTAGAGCGGGATATGCCTGTTCCCCCGAGATGACCCCTATGGACTGGATGGGTCTGGTATTGCAAAGTACCGAAACCTCCGGGTTTCCGTAGTCCCTCAGGACCCTTATTGCTTCGGTCGGCTCAAGGGCCACGATCATATGTGCCCTGCCCTTGGGTATCTGGGGAGAAAAGGTTGACGTAGCGGATATCCTCAAATGGCTCATGACAGAACCGCCCCGCTGGGAGGCCCCGAAGGTTTCACCGATGGTCACATAAAAACCTAATTGGGACAGCATGTCTCCCACCATCCTGGAGGCAAGGACGTTACCCTGTCCGCCCACACCCGTGATAATAAGATTATAGGGATCGTTTTTTAGCTGTGCGTTTTCCATTTTCTATGCCACCTCCCTTTTTTCGATGGCCCCGGACGGGCAGATGGAGGCGCAAACGCCGCACCCGGCGCAGATAACCTCGTCTATCCCGGCCGTCTTTTTCTCACTGTCCCATACCAGACCCGGACACTTGAGAACCCTTGTGCACAGCCGGTTGCAGCCGCAGTTTTCACCGATGCAGACCTCTTCATTCACCGACATCTCAAACATTTTCTTGCCCTTTTTTTCAGGGCTCAGGGCACAGATCTGCCTGAGGATTACGACCTTGACACCTTTATCATCCTCCAGCATTTCCAAAAGGGTCTCCTGGGTTTTTTCCATATCAAAGGGGTCCACGACCCGGACCTTTGCACCCATGGCCTCACAGAGCCCCTGAATGTCAATATCGGGGACCTCTTCTCCGCAGGCATTGACCTTAAGCCCCGGATGGGCCTGAAAACCGGTCATTGCCGTTCCGCGGTTGTCAAGTACCACAAGGGTGATATTGGCCCTGTTGTGGATGGCGTTAACCAGCGCCGGCATGACCGCATGGAAAAATGTGGAATCACCGCACACGGATACGATGGGCTGGTCCATACCAAAGCCTTCGAGCTTGCCGAATCCGCTGGCAAGACCGGTTCCGGATCCCATGGCATGCAATGTCTTGAGGGTCTGAAAACCGCTGGCCCCGGCGGCCAGGGAGTAGCAACCGATATCACCGCACATGAATCCGTCTCGATTGTCAATACTGAGCGCATTGTGGATGTTCCAGAAGGATGCCCTGTGCGGGCATCCGGGGCAGAACGTCAATGCCCGGTCCGGCGACCCTTGGACCGCAATCTCCTGTGCCCTTTTTGCGTAGTCCTCCGAAACACTTTTATACGGGACGTCCAGGATCTTTGAAAGGGCATCCACTAAAAGGTCCGGATTGAGTTCGTTTGTTGTGGGAAGAGTGCCGTCGTGCTTGCCATGAAATGTTTTGATCCCGATCTCAGGGGCAATCCGCGCCGCAAGGGCCTCGATATTTTCTTCTAAAAAGGGAAGCACCTCTTCCACTATCAGTACTCTATCAGTAATGGACAGGTATTTCGTGAGTAGACGGCTGGGAAGGGGCCACGTGGTGCCCAGTTTAAGAAGACCCACCCTGTCATCGACCCCAAGCAGATGGATTGCCTCCCTGCTGTAAAGGGTGCAGGCGGAGCTGGTGATAAGGAGGAGTTCGGGTGCGTCCGGCCCCGTGTAAGTGTTAAAAGGAGACTCCTCCATAAGCTCCGAGGCCATACGGAGTCTCTCCTGCTGACGGGCATGAAGGGGGTCCACTATGCCCGGAAGGTTAATTATGGGCCCCTCCATCTGATCCAGGAAGACCCCATTGTACCGGAAGCGGGCCTCTGCCTCCACGGTGGGAAGTTCTCCAACGACCACGTTCCCGCTGGCATGGGAAAGCCTGGTCACGCTCCTCACCATCACCACGTTTCTTATCTCTTCCGAGAGCTGAAAGGCCCACTTGGTCATGTCCTTGGCCTCCTGGAAGTCCCCGGGCTCCAGGAGAGGAAATTCCATCATCTTTGCATAGTATCTGGATTCTCCTTCGTTGGTGCTTGAAAGGGCCCCCGGATCTTCGCATGACACCAGGACCATCCCTCCCCTCGTGCCCGACTGGGCCAAGTGGAGCAGAAAGTCCGCGGCCACGTTCACGCCAACCTGCTTCATGACGGCAAGGGAGCGCAGACCCGCAAAGGAGCCGGCAGCGGCCACCTCTGTTGCCACCTTTTCATTTACCGACCATTCTACATAGATATTCCTCTCTTCGGAAACCTTTGAGAGGTTTTCGATGATTTCTGAAGAAGGTGTCCCGGGATACCCGGCGGCCACGCTGATTCCGGCCTCCAGTGCCCCCCGGGTGATGGCATCGTTGCCCATCATCAGGAGCCTTGCCCCCTTTTCCGCTTGCAATAGGATAGACATCTCTTATCCCTCCTGTTCTCCGACGATCTTCCGGACCACATCTTCATTTATCCTGAGTACGGAATGGCGTTCCTCCTCACCGGTATTGAGAAACCCCTCCTCGATGCACTTAATCAGGGACCTTTTTCGCTTGTTGGAGGCCGCAAAGGCCAGATGCTCCAGGCTTTGTTCAGGCATCTCTTTAGTTTGAAGCCAGCCCTCGGAAACCGCCTTTTCAACGATTTCACTCCCCTTTTCCGAACGTATGACAAGGGTGTTCCACTCAGGTTCCCCCTCCAGCACTCCCACCGAGATATCGGCCCACTCCGAGGTCATATCGGGACACACAAGGCATCCTGCGGGGACCAGGGGCCGGATTTCATCCAGGGGGATCTCCATACGACCTTCATCCGTCTCAAGCACAAAGATTTCGGCAGGCGGGGGGGGTATGTCCATCTTCCTTATCCCGCTGATATCCACCCGTTTCGAAAGCATTGCTATGAGTTTGCGTGTGTCAAGAGCCCAGGTGCAGAACAGCCCGACCACCAGGGCAACCGGATCGACAAAATCGGGCCGATCCAACGGGTTCGAGCGCATCTGTGCAAGGGCCGTCACCTGGCATGGTGTCCCGACAACCCCCATACGGGTGTAACCCTCACGGGCACCCCGATTCACGGCCGCAACCGTAGGAGCGGCCATGTACTTGGAGCCGGCGAATTCCACCACCTCGCGTGCGCTGGTTGCGATGCGCGGGACGGGAATAAGCCCCTCTCTGTCTGTGAGGACCGCCGAG